>CAIMDZ010000122.1 GCA_903839875.1 uncultured Bacteroidota bacterium | reverse complement strand
TGCAAGAAAATGGTTCACGCAAAGGCGCAGAGGCGCAAAGACACGAGTAATAATTGTTTGCTAATAAACACATTATGTAGTTATCAAGCTCGCAAAATCCATGTTTCGTTAATGCACTATTCTATCCTGTTTGCAGTATAATATGTTTCTTTGCCTATCTTTTAATATGATTGTAATCTAAATGAAAATTGATTGGCAGATATATAAAAAAGAGGCGGGTGGGGATCCGGGAGGGAAGGTTGCACCGGTTGGTGATACAGGAATTTTAAGGGCGGAGATTTTGTATTGGGTGTTTTCCATTGCTTCGGCATTGCTGGTGTACCTGGTTGTGGCGGTGATTGTGAGTGTGGTTTACCGGCCCGATATTGCTGCATTGAATGAGCAGGCAAACAGGCTGTTGCTGATACCTTCTCTTGCCATCCCTGAGCCTATGGAGGCCCTGCTGTTCCGCCTGGGTATTGTCATTATTCTGCCGTGTCTCTGGCTGTTTTATTACCTGTTCGCAAAAATGAAATGGGTGGGCAGGCTGGTCGAAAAACCTGCTTTCAATATTATTTCTGTTGGGATGGTGGTAGCCATAGGGGCACTTATTTTCTTCGATTTTATGGCAGCAAATCCGCCTGGCGGCAGCGGCAGAAGGATTCCGGCCATGGACAGCGAGGTCAACAACACCAATTTCAATTTCTTTTTCGATGGTTTTTTTCTGGGTAATTACTGGTGGCTGTACTTCCCGTTTGTTGTTCCGATAGTGACCGCTTTATTTTTTATCGGTATAAAAAAATACAGAAGGGAGCAGAACAAACGCTTCAGGATTTTGTCCGGTACCGCAGGTTACCTGGTGATTGGTTCGGTGATTGTGGCACTAGTGGCCATGAATACATTTTACTATCCCTATTCCAACGATAACAAGTATGATTTTAACGCTGTTTATTATTCCATGACGCAGGTATATGCGGGTGTGCCCATGCTTGCAGATGGGTTTACCAATACCTATGGCCTGTATCCGCACTTCCTCAATCCGCTTTTCCAGCTAACCGGCATGAATGTGCTGAAATTTTCGCTTGTCATGTCTTTGATGCTGGCATGCTCATTTTGCCTGAATTTTTATACGCTCCGCAAATTCGTGAGCAACAGAGTTATACTCTTCCTGGGTTTTGCCACGATGCTTTTTTTTTCGTACCTGAACCGGAAGCTCACCACGCAATTTGATTGTTACTTCGCATTGTTCCCCATTCGTTATGTTGTGCCGGCAGTGCTGTTGTCGCTGGCAGGCCGTTATTTTTTCCGGCCATCGCAGCAATTGTATTGGATCACTACCATACTGATGGCGTTTTCTGTGCTCTGGAATCCCGAGATCGGTATAGTTTGCTACCTGTCGTGGATAGCGGTAAATATCTATCGCGAACTTTTTGATGCAGCAGGTAAGATCAACCTAAAAAAAACCGGGTATCACCTAGTGATTGGAATTACGGTTTTAATTGCCACCTTTTATACATACAAGTTGCTGATCTTGTTGTTTTATGGGGCAGTTCCCGATCTTGGCCTGCTATGGAAGACCATGTTCATTTTCAGTAACACCGGTTTTATGTGCCTGCCCATGAGCATTATTAATCCTTGGAATTTATTTGCGCTGGTATTAGTGCTGGGTTTCTTTTACGCTATCAGCAGGCTGCATAAGCGGGTGGTGACACCAAAGTCGTCAATAGTGTTTTTGCTGTCCCTGATTGGCCTTGGGTACCTGATGTATTACCAGGGCAGGAGCCACAATGTGACGCTGCTATCAAGCACCGGGTTCTGCATACTGCTGCTCACAGTGCTGGGCGATGAACTATGGCAACTGGTGAAGAGCAGAAATGAGCTTGCATTGAATGGGTTGTTCGTGCTTTTCCTTGCAGTGGTTTCTTTTTCAGGTGTGGAACTGGTATATAACAGCGGCAGGATGTATAAATCAATTATACAGGAGGAGGATAAGCAAGTGGCGAAAGAAGAAAAAGAATTTGTGGAGAGCAACACAGACTATCTTCTGAAGAACACTGCAGAGAAAGAAAAAATATTTCTGATCACAGTTTCAAAATTCCAGGGACTCTATTTTAACGGGTACAAACGGCGTTCAGGGTTTAATCCCGGAATTATTGATATGCTTTTAAGTGCAGATCACGAACGAATGCAAAACACCATCCGCGATTCTTCGTTCAATGTATTTATCGAGCCCATTCTTTTTTACTACCCCTACCTGCAAACTACTACCGCGGAGATTGCGGCTCTGTATGATTACAAATCGTCGAATAAGTCAATGGCTATGTTAACAAAGAGAACAAAGCGAATTCCCGCAGAGACGTTCTTTAATGATTCTGCCGCGTCTGTTTTTCATAGAAAATATACTGACGACAGCACAGGAATAAAGTGGCGGATGAACGACGCTTTCGGTATTCAACCGGTTGTACTTGCTCCCGAGTTTTCGGTATCTGTTCTTTTCAACTCACAGCCACAGATATGCCCGTTTGCCGTGTTGACAGGTAATACCAACGAGCCAAAGGGATTTGCAATCTGCAATGAATTTAATTCTGCCAACTACCTGTTTATTGTCAATGGCAGTGGACTAAAGGTGCAGCTACCCTACAACCACTGGATATACTGCGTGATGAATGTGTATACCGACCACAAGGACGTTTTCGTAAATGGGGTATTGGCCGGCACAGACACTATGTCGAAACCCATAATAAGGTCTGATGAGAACCTGTGTATCGGCAACCTGGGCAGCGGTCATTACTATGTTGGCGCTATTGCAGAAGTGGCCATAAACAATAAGATCATGAGTCCGGAAGAGATACAGGAAACATTCAGACAGATAATTACAGGCCTTAAAAAATAACTATGCTTCACGCGGTATAAATAAGTGCAAAAAAAAGTCTCACGCAAAGGCGCAAAGACGCGAGTAATAATATTTTGTTACTAAATGCTTAATGAAGTTGTTAAGCTCGCAAAGCCCGTAATGATAAATACACTATTTTGTCACGTTTACAGTATAAGCAACAATGTCTCCTTTAATAAACAAAGCGCCAAAAATACCATACAGGATCGTGCGGAAGGATCTGCCGGGTGGCGCTCTATTGATAAAGGGCAGAGTGTTTGGAATGGGCTCAGGAGTGATACTGGCTATGCTGGTCGGGGCGATCACTTTGCTGCTGCTGAGCGGGCATAGCCTGGTGTATAGCGGGATATGTTTTGTGTTGATTTTTGCGTTGCCGTTTATCAGCAGGTTCCGGATATTGATCTCGCCTGCGGTGGTGAAGGTCAGCGTAACGTATCTGGGGATACCGGAAAGGTATATTGCAGTACCATTGGAAAAAGTAATTGTGGGCGATGACTGGTTTAGTGTGATGAACAGTGAGCGAAATGAGGATTATAAGAAAAACGAGAGCAATTACCTTAGATTCGATTACGTTGATGATTATAACAGCGATGAGCGCTACGTCACCATTTCGTATAATGGGAAGGAGGACGGGTTGATTGTGGCGTCGGCTTTTTTAGGTGCCAGTTTTCACCGAAGATAGATAATTGTTGATATGTAAGTTTATATTTTCATTACTTTTTGCATTATGACAATTGTAATAACTTTACATTATAGACTGAAATTAAAACAGTCATTTTTCAGGTATGAAGAACGCACTTGTTTTTTTTGTGCTTTTGATTTGTAATGCTGGTAATGCACAGACACCATTTATCCAATGGCAGAAATCACTGGGTGGTACCAGCTTCGATAATGGAGTAGGTATAGTGCATACATCCGACAGCGGATACATGATGGTAGGTACTACCGGTTCTATTAATGGTGATGTTTCAGGAAATCATGGTCCTTTAGATATATGGGTAACTAAACTTACTTCTGCCGGAAGTTTGGTCTGGCAAAAGTGTTTTGGTGGAACGTCAGGCGATTATGGCCAATCTATACAGAAAACAATGGATGGTAATTTTATTATTGCAGGGAGCGCCTTTTCTTCAGATGGAGATGTCACATCTAATCACGGCTACTATGATTACTGGGTGCTCAAAATAACTCCAACGGGAGGTATTATATGGCAAAAGACATATGGAGGGAGTGGCTCAGAATTCTTACATAACATACGGGAAACTTCTGACAGTGGTTTTATAGTTACGGGATCAAGCAATTCAACTGATGGGGATGTCACAGGCAATCATGGCAATTATGACATGTGGGTGGTGCGGTTATCACCAACCGGAAGCCTGATCTGGCAAAAGTCATTAGGAGGAACTTTGGAGGATATGGGAGGCGCTGCGCAGCAAACTCCTGACGGAGGATTTATTATTGCGGGCAATACAGCTTCAAATGATGGCAACGTTTCCGGTAATCATGGTGGTGATGATCTTTGGGTTGTTAAGTTATCATCTTCAGGCAGTATCCTTTGGCAAAAGACTTTAGGAGGTTCGGGCATGGAAGATATGACCGATGAGTTCGGCCCCGGTTCGGTAGCAGTTACGGCGGATAGCGGGTTTATAGTTGCGGGCTGGAGCAATTCAACCGATGGTGATGTTACAGGCAATCATGGGAGCTGGGATTTCTGGGTTGTAAAACTTTCGGATACCGGCCATATACAATGGGAAAAATCTTTTGGCGGAACGGCAGATGATGAAGCTACCTGTATTGAACAAACTGCAGATGGTGGTTATATTGTAGGGGGGCAAACTTTTTCCAATGATGGCGATGTTTCTGGTAATCATGGTGACTATGATTATTGGTTAATAAAGATATCAGATACAGGCAGGTTGCAATGGCAAAAATGCCTGGGAGGAACAGGTTATAGTCCTAACGATTGCATCAATTCTGTACATCAGACTTTGGGTGGTGGTTATATTATTGCGGGGTTCAGTAATTCCAATGATGGCGATGTGACAGGTAATCATGGCGATTTTGACGCCTGGATTGTAAAGCTTAATTGCACCATGCCTCATACAGGAGCAATCACCGGCCCCTCTGTTTTATGTGCCGGCGCAACCATTACCCTCGCTGATACAGCCGCAGGCGGGGTATGGATTTCACAAAGCGGTACTGCCACGGTTTCCGGTGGGGTAGTGACAGGTATCAGTGGAGGTGCAGACATTATTACCTATAAATTAGCAAACACCTGTGGCGCAGATTTTGCCACAAAAGCTGTTACCATAAACCCTGCGCCGGTACCCGTAATTACGCTTGCCAGTTTTACATTGTATGCCGTTCCGGGATATAGCAGTTATCAATGGAACAGAAATAGCAGTGCTATTTCGGGGGCCACAAATACGACCTATACGGCAACACTGAATGGTTATTATTCCGTAACAGTTACTGATACAAATGGTTGCACCGGAACTTCATTGGCTGATACTATTAATAATTTAGGAGTGCCAATTCCGGGTTATCCATCCGATGCTATACATATCATTCCCAATCCTGCAAACGATGTAATAACAATAACAGGAATAGATAAAACCAATGTAACAATATTGAATCAATTAGGCCAGCCTGTAAAACAGGAGGATCATATTAACAGTTTATCAGTTGCAGGGTTGCCAACGGGTATTTATTTTATCAGTTTATACAATGATTCCGGTGTTATGATTCACTTTGAAAAGATATTGAAGCGGTAATTATTTTTTAAATATTTATTTTGTCATCTTCACTTATCCCCATAATTCTTCCCCATATATAAATATTAACGTAGTGATAACGATGGTGGCACCATTTTTACATTTTCCTCAATGAAAATCTGAACAAATGTTTTGTTCAATAAATCTTTGAGTTATGAAACGTTTACTTTTATCGCTGGCAGTTTTGATACCCGGAACCATGTTATTTGCACAAAATGATTGCAGCAAAAAACACCCGGTTTATTCAATTGATAATTCGTCTGCACCAAAGACGATAAACAGGTTGGGAACAGATCCCGAGTTTCCTTTTTTAGAACATTTAACTACGCCGCGGCAAGTGCTGGCGGTATTGAAAAGTCCGTCAAACCGGAAGAAGCATCCAGGCAAAATGAAGGAGATGGACAATATGCTGATGGAAATAGGTTTTGAGCATGGTGCAAATGATGTAAGGCTCTCCTGCATTACCTCTGTTACTATTCCATCGGGAACGACAGGTAATATGGGTAATGGAAAAATGAATTACTCCTATGTAGAAATGAAAGGTAAATCGCATAAAGCATGGAGAATTTCTGCTGAAAACGGATGCTATATCACCTTCTTTTCAGATTGTGGAAATGCATTTTACGCAGGTGATAATTTTGGCGCTGAAAGTAAGAAATCGTATACCGGCTGTAAAGAGGTTCCGGTAACTATTTCCAGTGATCCTAAAGAAATAACCATTACGGAATCACCCAAACGGCATATTATAAAGAAGACCTACATTTATTATATAAAGGAAGGTTGCGGTTGTTCTGATTGCACCGATGCAGATAAAGTTTATGACAGGTCAAAGCCTTTGCTGGTAAAGAAAGAAGACGTTACTGAGCAACTACCGCAAACCTATAAAGTGAGCACTTCAGGTACAGGTACTGCAACTATTTGTAAAGGAAAAACAACTGAAGTTCATGCTGACTTTACCGTTGAAAAAGAATCTGAATACCTGGGATACAGTAAGCCCGATGTGAGGAAAGAATTTATCCAGGTTTCAAAACGTGAATACAAGCGTACAATGCGTATGAAGGAGAAGTCAACTTTTTAAGGGGTCTTCGTTCTTCCCATCCTGTACTGCCTTTCTTATCTTGAGGACAATGAATATAGCGACAATAGCAATTGTCGCTATAAATATGATATGCTGTGTCCATTCCAGCTTTTTCATTAGCCGGCCCAGTCCTTTGTGAAAAAGAATACCAATTGAAACATAAACACAAACATAAAAGGCAGTCGCAATAGAGTTAACCAATAAAAACACCCTCCACGATATACCGGTAATTCCGGCCACTATAGGGCTTAAAAACCTGATCTTGGGTATTAAAGCCATTACGAACAATGTTTTTACCGGGTTTTCCTTTAAATTCTTTTTGATCTTGTCCAGCACTTTGCTGCTTACTTTTTTCATCATGTTCTGCGCCAGTTTATATCCTTTTAAGGAAATAAAATACAGGAAAAAGTCGCAGCTTAAAAGTCCTGCAATGGCAACAATGCCGCAAAGGAATGGGTTTAACCCGGCATGGATCGAAATATATCCAAGGCTGATCAAAAAAGCTTCTTCCGGAACAGGGGTTAGTTGTTCAAGTACGGCGAACCACAGGAACACCCCCAGGTATGAAAACCTGTAAACATATTCTGTCAAATCAAACTTGTCCATACAAAATCAACGCCCGACAGGTATATTAATAGTCAGGCACTGAATTATTCATTCTGTTATTTATTCCACGACGATTTGGATTTTTCTGATATCATTATATGATTCTTCATCGCTCAGGTAAATTTCTGAATTGGCGAGTAGTCCCTTAATAGTTATCAGTCCGGATGCATATTGCTGAAGGTCTGTTGTGCGTGCAACAAATGTAAGGCAATAGGAAACAGATAATCCTGCCGGGGCTCCTTCCCTGGTGTCTTTACAGCCATAATAGACACTCAGCGCAATGTATTTTGTTTCAGCGTCTTTGAATTCATCAAGCGCTTTAAGTGATGGTAACAGGCAATTTTCAAAGGATGATCTCACAATTTTCTTTTCGGTCATTTTGCCCAGGTTGTACAAGCTGCCGTCCTTTACAGCGCCTATGTACAGGGCAGTAGCAGAGTCGTTATACTGGCAGAACTGGTAGGGGGTATTTGCATAAAGAAAGAATGTGGCAACCGAAGTTTTGTTTGTAGTGGTGAGGAAAAAATGCCTCAATGGCATGAAGTACTTCATCAGCAACTGGTCGGATAATGTTCTTATCCTGTGCAGCGAGTCTATGTATTTTTCAATATCAAGAATGATTGAATTTACGTCATGCTCCTTTGAATGATCTTTTAAATTCTGGTTGTACAATATCGCGTTTGCCTGTCCTTCAATGATACATTTTCTGAGGGGTACCAGATCATTCTTTACCGGTTCTTTTTTTGGCGCAATTTTTTTATCCTGGCCATACAAACCTGAGTAGAGACCAATGAAACAAATAAGGAACAGGATTTTTTTCATAGATCAGTTGTTTTTACAAAATTAGGTAATGATCAGGTAATCCTCATTAATAAAAAAACCGATAGCCTTCCGGTGTGGAAGGCTATCTTGCAGGAATTGTTTGATATGAAACTATTTACATACCGGGAAATAGCAAACCATCCAAAAAGACATTTGCCTTTGTTTCCGGCACTTCACTTTTAGTATAGACATACAGAACACAAATGTATTTTCCGTTTGTCCAGCCTTTTATTTTCCAATTAAGGCCATCTTTGTCCTTCCAGTAGTCTATCATTCCCCTGGTGTCCCCGCTGTTCTTTAGCCTGTGGCCTTTGCCGTATCCGGCAGCGCTCGTAATGTTTAAACTTCCCTTTAAGTAATCAAGATAGGATACCAGCATGTCCTCACTCACCTTAAGGTCTGAGATCTGGTCCTTCAACCTCACGCAGATTACCCCATAGGATATACTGTCATCAGTACATTCGCCGGTGAATACATCCGACGAATCAGGGCTTTTTTCAGTATTAAAGGTACCAGAGGGGTCGCAGAAAAAATAGGCCGAACACCCGCTATTGCTTACAGGATACTTTCTTAATGATTGCCCTGACGCGGTGTTGACAGCGAACAGACAGAGTAAAATGATTGTTATTCTATGCATGGCATAAAAATAGTAAATTCAACTGTAAATGTATACAACCGTTTATTAATTAGCTTTATAGCCATGCCAGATACGCTCTGTTTTGTCATTGAGCCAGTATATACCATTGCTATAGCTGAAGTTAAGTGAACTTTCTACAGGGGCGCCATCCGGCAATCTTAGCACTTTGGTCATTAATCCCGTTGCTATACTATAGAGTTCTATCTGCTTGTCGGTTATATTCAGCAGGCCTATTTCCGCACCCGCTGTCCCTGTGAAAACAAGTGTATTTTCATTGTAGTTTGTTTTTTTGTCATCCTGGTCTGAAAGAATGTCATCTTTTGTTTTTGCTCCCAGGTGCAAGGGAATAGTGGTATCTGAAACGCCATCCTTCATTTTATGCCGCTCAATGCCAACTGTTGAATAATCAAAATAATAGACCACGTTTTTCTTCGGATCGTAAACACCGACGCTTTGTGCATCTGGTTTGCCGGGGTCTGTATCCATTTTGTCTACCGATACCGGAATTCCCTTGCCGTTGAGCTTATAATTCACCCAGCCGTTATTGTCATAACCATTTGCCTGCAATGTTTTGGTATTCGGGTTATACCAGAAACCGCGAACATCAAAGAATGTTTCCAGTTCGGAGTTGCTGAGCATTTTCCCTTTGGCGTCAAATACTTCCATAGGGAATGTTTCATTGCCCGCCTGTGCTGCATAGTATTTTTTTTGTACCGGGTGCCAGGCTACACTTGCGCCATTTGCGCCTCCCGGCCTGTCTATACGGAGGGTGATCACCTCTTTTAATGTTTTTGGAATTTGGTCTGCCGGACTCATTGTTTTCTGTGCATTTGCGTTGAAACCAAACGTGAGCAGTACTGCGATCAATATTGTTATCTTGTTCATATTTCAAAATTTTACACAAAATAATACCTTGTTTGGTAACCTGCAATACCACCAAAGTGGGATTTTTTAAATTTCAGTTAGCTTGGTGGTATTACCGGATATAATCAACTTGTGGTTATTTACAATATTTTTGTAATTAAATTTCCTGATTTGAGTGTTTCCGTATTTTTGATTACTCCACCTTTTACACAGCTGAATACTCCCTATCCGGCTACCGCCTACCTGAAAGGTTTCCTGAACACTAAAGGTATCAGCTCATTCCAGGCCGACCTGGGTATTGAGGTTACATTGGCCCTGTTTTCAAAGGAAGGTTTATCAAGAATATTTGAGATCATTAACGCGGATTTTAAAGAACGGTCGGAAAATGCACGCAGAATAATTGCCTTGCAGGATGACTATATCAGTACCATTGATCCTGTTGTTTTATTCCTGCAGGGGGAAGACCCAACACTTGCGCACCTTATTTGCAAACGCAGTTTCCTGCCTGAAGCATCAAGGTTTGCCCAGGTGGATGACCTTAACCGGGCATTCGGAACCATGGGCGCACAGGACAAAGCAAAACACCTGGCAACTATGTACCTCGAAGACCTTTCAGACCTTATCACAGAATGTATTGACCCCCATTTTGGCTTTAGCCGGTATGCCGAACGCCTCGGCAGATCGGCCAATAGTTTTGATGAACTATACGAAGCCTTGCAAAAAGACTACACATTCATTGATAGTATCCTTGTTAATATCCTTTCACTCCGGATGCAGGAAATAGAACCTGAACTTGTAGCCATATCAGTTCCATTTCCCGGCAATCTTTACGCGGCATTTCGTTGCGCGCAATGGATCAGGAAAAACTACCCCGCAGTGAAAGTGGCAATGGGTGGCGGGTTCCCGAATACCGAATTGCGTTCGCTGTCTGACCCGCGTGTCTTTGAGTTTTTCCATTTCGTTACCCTTGATGATGGCGAAGCGCCACTTGAAAACCTGGTACGTTACATTCGAGGTCAGATACATGTGGCCCAACTCAAGCGAACTTTTATATTGATTGATGGGAAGGTAACTTACATTAACAACCAATCGTGCGGCGATTACAAACAAGGCCAGGTGGGTACGCCTGATTACAGGGACCTTCTATTGCGCAAATATATTTCGGCAATAGAAGTAGTGAATCCCATGCACAGCCTGTGGAGCGATGGCAGGTGGAATAAACTGACTATGGCTCATGGCTGTTACTGGAGCAAATGTACTTTCTGCGATATTTCGCTCGATTATATAGGCCGCTATGAGCCGCTCACTGCACAGTTGCTCTGCGACCGTATCGAAGAGATAATAGCACAAACCGGCAACACAGGCTTTCACTTTGTTGACGAAGCTGCACCACCGGCATTGATGCGTGAACTGGCGCTGGAGCTGATTCGCAGAAAGATCGTTATCAGTTGGTGGACCAACATCCGTTTTGAAAAAAGCTTTACACGTGATCTTTGCATCCTGCTTAAAGCATCCGGTTGTATTGCCGTTTCAGGCGGTCTGGAGGTGGCTTCCGACCGCTTGCTTGAACTGATACAAAAAGGGATAACCGTTGCGCAGGTGGCACATGTAAACAAGAATTTTACTGAAGCAGGTATTATGGTGCATGCATACCTCATGTATGGCTTCCCAACACAAACTGCCCAGGAAACAATAGACTCATTAGAAATGGTTCGGCAGATGTTCCATGCAGGTATTCTGCAATCAGCTTACTGGCACTTGTTCAGCATGACCGCGCATAGCCCTGTTGGTATGAACCCTGACAAATTCAAGGTAAAAAAAGAAACCGAAGCCACAGGCGCCTTTGCTAATAATGATCTCATCCACATTGATCCTACAGGCGCCGACCATGATTCATTTACTGCCGGACTGAAAAAATCTCTGCTCAACTATATGCACGCTGCATGTCTTGATCATCCGCTGCACAAGTGGTTCGACTTCAAGGTGCCTAAGACAACCGTACCTCCCGACTTCATCACAAAGGCGCTCGAAGAAGAGGAATACACTTCAGTGAAACCCACAAGCAAAGTCGTTTGGCTGGGGCATAAGCCTGTAACAGAAACCTTCACCAAATCGAAAAAAGGAAATCAGTGGGAAATGTGTTCACTCACATTTAATGGCCGGCAAGAAACACTTTCTATTAAAGTTGACCAGCCGCAGGGTTTATGGCTGGCGGATATGCTTGAGCAGCTTTCGGTAAGCAATATAAAAACATACACCATACAGGAAGTAAAAGCCGACTACGAGGCCGCAGGTTTGGAAGATTTCGAGCTCTTCTGGGATAATAAACCGGTGAACGGTTTGTGTAAGTTTGGGTTATTAACGTTGTAATGAAATAATAGTCAAGTATTACACATGGGCTTTTTATACCTTCCTTTTGCCTTTTCCATTATCAATCGTATCTTCATCGTCATTAAATTTTTTAATTGTGAAGAAAATATTACTACCAATAATTGCAGTTATCATTGTGGCAGGCATCGCCATTTTTTCCGGCGGTCACCATTCACCGGGCTCAGACCTCTTTGCCGGAGACCCTGATGGGGTAGGAAACCAGGATGATGATAACGCCCGTAGTAATTATGAATTAATGATGCTCCGCGACCCGGCAACCGGGAAAATACCCGATAACATACGGCAACGTGAACTGGCATATGCCGCTACATTACCCAGCGACAGATACCTGGCTGCAGGCAGAACAACTGCCGGAGAAGGCTGGGTATCCAGGGGGCCATGGAATGTAGGCGGCAGAACCCGCGCATTTGCTGTTGATATAACTAATGAACACATGCTCATCGCCGGATCAACCACCGGCAGCATGTATCGTTCCACAGATATGGGAACAACCTGGGTTACTACTACGCCTTCAAACATGTACAAGGGCGCAACCTGTATAACTCAGGACAAGCGCCCGGGCCATACCAATGTATGGTATTATGGCACCGGTGAAAACTATGGTTGTTCAGCCGACGAAGCGGGCGCATCCTATTATGGTAATGGCATTTATAAATCCACCGATGGAGGCATTACATGGGATACGCTTCATGCTACAAGGTCAGTCCATAATACTATCCAGAACATGTGGGGAGATTATGTGTGGAATGTTGTTGCCGACCCCTCCGACCTAGTGCATGATGTACTCTATGCTGCAGTTTACGGAGGTATTTACCGGAGCGCTGACGGAGGTGCAACATGGGCAGCCGTACTTGGGGCTTTCAGCACAAGCGCGCTGCATATGGCCAGATTTACCGACGTAGCAATAACCAGTACCGGTGTGGTATACGCCACCCTGAGTAGTGATGGTGCGGCCGGGGCAATATACCGCTCTGCAGATGGAATTACCTTTACCGATATTACCCCTGCCGGCTTCCCGCCAGCCTACAACAGGCTGAAGATCGGTATAAGCCCATCTGATGAAAGCCAGGTTTATATACTTGGCAATACGCCCAGCTATGGAAAACCTTACATCAACTATGCAGGCCAGGCTGAGTGGAACAGTCTTTGGAAGTATAAATACCTTTCATGTGATGGCAGCGGCGCCGGAGGTCTATGGAATAACCGCTCGCAGAACCTGCCTTCTGCCGGAACCGTATTCGATAAGTTTACGTGCCAGGGCTCTTATGACCTCGTAGTGAAAGTGAAGCCAAACGATACCAACATTGTGTTCATTGGTGGCACTAACCTTTATCGCTCCACTACAGGTTTTACCGATTCTACCAACACCACATACCTGGGCGGGTACCAGTATCACGCAACGCTGCCAGTAGTAAATCTGTACCTCAATCATCATCCTGACCAGCATGAGTTGGTGTTCCTGCCAAGCAACCCGAACAGGATGTTCTCATCAAATGACGGAGGCATATTTTATACCAATGATAATACAGTGTCCAATACCATATGGACCTCCCTGAATAATGGTTATGTAACCTCGATGTTTTACACCTGCGCTGTTGACCATGCAGCTAACAATGATATTATAATCGGCGGCGCGCAGGACAACGGAAGCTGGTTCACAAATTCCACAAATCCCGTTGCACCCTGGGTTACACCACGTGGTGGCGACGGCTCCTTCTGCGCTATTGCCGATAGTGGCAAGGCCTATTATTTCAGCACACAGCTTGGTAAAGCAGGAAAGCTGAAAGTAAATAATGCAGGGCATGTGGACAGTGCGGCACGCATTGATCCTATAGGTGGTAAGGGCTACCTGTTCATCAATCCTTATGTGCTTGACCCCAACAATAACGACCTCATGTACCTTGCAGGCGGCAAATTCCTTTGGCGGAATAACAACCTTTCCGGTATTCCGTATACAGGCAACTACGATTCCATTTCCACCAACTGGTATCGTTTTCCTGATTCAAATTTAACCACGCCAACACCCTATTACATATCAGCGCTTGCAGTTTGCAAAACACCTGCAAACCGTGTTTATATCGGCACATCCAGCAGGAAACTATACAGGCTTGATAGCGCCAACACAGCTACCCGAGTGTATCACAACATTACAGGTACCTCATTCCCCGGAAATGGCGGCGGCTACTACAGCTATATCGTCAGCATTGCCGTTGATCCCACTAACGGTAATAATGTGATGGTTGTTTTCGCTAACTATGGAATTTACAGCATGTTCTATTCATCCGACGGTGGGGTAACATGGAGCAAGTGCGGCGGCAACCTGGAGATGCCCAGAGCTACAGGCACCGGCGATGGCCCTTCCTGCCGTTATGCAAGCATCATTCCTGTAAACGGGGGCTATGTGTACCTGGCAGGTACCTCTGTTGGTCTCTTTGCCACAACACAACTCAACGATACCAATACGGTGTGGGTGCAGCAGGGCGCCAATACCATTGGCGCCTCGGTGGTAGATATGATTGACTACCGCGCCACCGATGGCCTTGTGGTAATAGCTACTCATTCCGGGGGGATTTATTCTACGCATATTACCTCCGTTGGCGACATTACCGGTATCAATGACCTGGCGACTCCTGTAAAGCAATTTAATTTCAACACCTATCCCAACCCCTTCAGCACAGAAGCCACTATTCAGTTCAACCTGGAAGAGGGCAGCCATGTAACCCTGCAGGTTTACGACCAGCTCGGCAGATTGGTACGTACGGTTGCCGATGAGCAAATGCAGGCCGGGGATCATAAATATTCCTTCCCCGCAGGTAACCTCTCCACAGGCATGTACTTCTGCATCCTCAGGGCAGGTGAATATAAGGAGACGCGGAGGATGGTGTTGCTGCGCTAGTGCTATGTCAGCCATAATAATAGGCCGGCCCCTGCGTAGCCCAATTCCAAACTACTATTGCGCCCTTTCAGGTTTTTTTTCGTATGTTTTTGCACCCGGGGCTTTACCCCCGGCTTTTATTTTTCCCTTTCAGGGCAATTTGTATTTTGAATGAGCTTACATCAATGACATTGTTCCGGCCGGAGCAACGAAAAATGATTCTGTATAAAGTGTAATTTGTCCTGCCCGACCGTTTAAACGCTCAGCAGCCATGACTCTGAAATTATTGTTATAATTGGTTTTAATTATACTGCTATTAATCTGAAGTTTGAATACTTACCGTAACTTTGTAGTTAATAAAAAAGATCACTAATGTATCCAGAACAAATAGTAGCGCCGATGAAGGCGGAATTAACCAGCCACGGGTTTAAAGAATTATTATCCGCAAGTGAGGTTGACAATACTCTGAAACAGGAAGGTACTACCTTATTGTTTATAAACAGCGTATGCGGTTGCTCTGCGGGTACCGCAAGGCCCGGAGTAATCATGGCTATAAATAATACCACCAAGAAACCAAACCAACTTGCGACCAGTTTTGCCGGTTATGATATAGATGCCATAAAACAGGCACGTACCTACCTGCTGCCTTATCCGCCCTCTTCTCCGGCAATTGCATTGCTGAAAGACGGTAAAGTGGTACATATGGTAGAGCGGCATAATATTGAAGGCCGTCCGCCCCAGATGATAGCCGCCAATCTGATACAGGCGTTTGAGACCTACTGTTAAAAGGGTAACTGGTTGATAGGTTGATAGGTTGATAGGTTGATAGGGTAAAATAATAAATACTAAAAAGGTGGTCTTTTCGCCACCTTTTTAGTATTTGCTATTTCATAAAGCCGTTTATTTTTGCTTTATTCGCACATAATTTAATCATTGGCCAGCGGGAAAATTATTGTTATCACAGCGCCTTCGGGTTCGGGCAAAACTACACTGGTAAAGCGGTTACTTAATTCGTGCCCACACCTGCAGTTTTCTATATCAGCATGCACCCGGCTTCCACGCAATGGGGAGCATGATTCTGCAGATTACTATTTCTATGACCAGGACAGGTTTAAAAAGCTGATTGAGGAAGAAGCATTTGCAGAGTGGGAAATGGTGTACCCCGGCAAGTATTATGGTACCCTGAAATCGGAGTTGCATCGTATCTGGGATGCAGGGCATACACCTTTAGTTGATATAGACGTGCAGGGGGCATTGGCAATAAGTGATAAATACCCGGCAAGCTGCCTGACTATTTTCATTGAGGCGCCTTCGATAGAAGTTCTGAGGGAAAGGCTGAAGCTACGCGGAACGGAAACCGAGCAAAGCCTGACAGAGCGAATCAGCAAGGCAGAGCATGAACTTGTTTTTGCACCAAAATTTGATCGTATCATCATCAATGATGACCTGGAAAAGGCTACCAGGGAATTGATAGAGGTAGTAGCGCAATTTATTCCAACCCATATATGCTAAGTGAAGATGTTTTAAAATTCTAAATACTTTATAATGCAGCAGGGTATTTTTTAAATGCCGCAAATGATTATTTTTGGGAATCTTCAGCGACCATGGCTAAAAAAAAGAATTACAAACCGGCACAAATAACTGATACGCCAGCTCAACCCGTTCAGGCGCATGTTTCAATAGAAGCGCCGCACAGGCCGTTAACGATCTATGATTTTAAGTTACAGGCTATAATAGTGGGTCTGCTGGCATTTGCATTCTATTTCAATAGTTTTTTTAATGAATATGCGCATGATGACGGAATTGTGATCGTTAAGAATGAATATGTACAGGAGGGTATTACAGGCATCCCGGATATTATGACGAAGGATGCCTACGATAGTTACTACCGCCAGTTAAATACAACCAACCAACTGAACGGGGGGCGCTACCGGCCACTTTCGATAGTCACATTTGCCATAGAGCAGCAGTTTATGGGAACAGTGTCGGATAAGAAAGTGGACAGTGTAATGAAACAGAATACGGCTTATGGTGTAAAGGGAGAACAACAGAAGAAGTTAATACACCAGATGCAGGTTAGACATGTGCTGAATGTACTCTGGTATGTTGGCTCTGTGATAGTACTGCTCTATTTTCTGAGGAAGATAGTTTTTAAAAACGATCCGCTCATAGCATTTATTGCAGCGCTGATATTTACTATTCATCCTCTTCACACAGAGGTAGTAGCCAATGTGAAGAGCCGTGACGAGATCATGTCGTTATTGTTCATGTGCATGACCTTCATTTTTGATTTCAAATACCGGGAAGAAAAAAAGCCCCTGATGCTTGTAGCCGCGCTGGTCAGTTATTTCCTCGCGTTCCTGTCGAAGGAGTATGCGATAACGATGATTATACTACTGCCGATGGCGCATTACATTTTCAGGAAGTATACCATCAAGCAGTGCCTTATGGTGGTATGGCCTTATGTGGTAGCTTTTGGAGTCTATTGGCTCCTGCGGCGCAGTGTAGTGGCGCCGCCCGGTGAGAACTCTGATACCGAAGTGCTCAACAATCCTTATGTGTTTGCAACCGGTTTTGAAAAGATCGCCACGGAAATATCCACCTCACTCAATTACCTGAAACTGCTGATCTTTCCTCATCCGCTTTCTGCAGACTATTCCTATAATTCGATACCTTACAAGGATTTCGGGAACTGGCAGGTATGGTTGTCGCTATTGGTACACGGAGGGTTAGTAGCTGCCATGATCGTATTGTTCATTAAGCGACATGTGCTTAGCTTTGCTATAGCCTTCTACCTGCTGCACCTGATGCTGATATGCAATATATTCTTTGACATAGGCGCTACAATGGGGGAACGGCTAATTTACCATTCATCTGTAGGTTTTGCTATTGCCCTGGCCTACTTTATTTACAAAGGCGCCCTAAAAATAAAGCCGGAGCAGAATGCTAAAATGGTGATGGCAGGCTTAATGGGGATACTCATTATTTTGTCGGGATATAAAACGATTACGAGGAATGCCGACTGGAAAAATGACAATACACTTTTTGCCGCTGACATTAAAACGGTACCAAATAGTGTACTTGTTTGTGCCAATGTTGCCGCCTCATTGATAACGCTTGCCGATGAACAGAAAGATGAAAAAGGAAGGAATGAAATGCTGACGAGGGCGGTAAAACTACTGGACCACGCATTGGAAATTCATCCTACCATGGTGGCCTCTTTTATGAACAGGGGTATTGCCTACTACAAAATGGGAGAAATGGACAAGGCCAAGGCAAACCTTGATTCGGTAAAAAGGCATTATCCCACCTATCCCACATTACCCGGTATTTACAAGCTGATAGGTGATGACTATATGCGGCAGGGCTGGGATAAATACGGCAGCAAAAAAATGTATCCTGAAGCGATTGCGGTGTTTATTAAGGGGATTACTATTGATTCAACAAATCCTGACCTGTGGTATAACCTGGGGGGGGCTTATTATTCAAACAAACAATATCCGGAAGCTATAAATGCATGGAATGTCAGTTTGAGCCTAAGGCCTGATTATATCAAGGCAAGGCAGGGTATAGAGGCAGCAAAGAGTCAGATGCAACCGGGAACCGGTCAGCAACAGCCGCCGACAAAGGGGCAGTTGGATCAGTCAGCAATACCCACCAAAGGCAGTGAGCAGAAAAAGAACAACGTTCGTTCAAAATAAAAAATCCCCGGTGGGGCTGTCCGACAGTTTCCCGGGAAATTTTCGTATAGTACATTGCTGTGCTATACTTTGTGTACTGCAATAACTATGCCAGAAATTAGTCGAAAGTCTAAAGTCTAAAGTTCGGGAGTGTGAAATTAGTCGCCCTCCTTCGCTGAAAAAAGCTACGGCGGGTAAATAAGTTCGCGAGTGATTGTTAGTCTTTGGGTGAATCGGGAAATTCGATGGTACTCTGGTCGTCCGGGCTGATATCGGTGTCGGTGCGTGCTTCAGGCAGTTCTTTGTTACCTCCATCTTCTGACAATTCGCCTTCACTGTTCCATTCCACGATAAAGTTGTTTCTGCCAGTGCCTATAAGTATTGCGAGGAACTTTTGCTGAATCAGCTCCAGCATAGCCAGAAATGTAAAAATGGCATGAATGCGGTTTTGGCAGGTGGCAAAGAGCAATTCAAACGGAACCCGTCTTTTTTCTTTCAGGTTATCAATCAGGAAAGTCCGCTGGCCTTCGAGGCTGTAATTATATTTAACCACCACATGCTGGGGTTTGTTATTTCTTTCAGTAAATTTTTTGATTACTTTTTCATAAGCCTGGAGCAGCTTGTACATGGTAACAGCCTGTATCTCGGTACCTTCTGAATAGGCTTCTCCGAGGGAGTTCATTTCCATATGAATATTGCCGCGTTTTTGCTGCATCATCCGGTCTGCTTCCATTACCATCATCAGCTCTGATGCCTCTTTGAACCGCTTATACTCAAGTATCTTATCAACCAGTTCCTGCCGGGGGTCTATTTCATTTCCGAGCGCATCTACTTCTTTACGCGGCAGCAACATTTTGGCCTTGATGCGCATGAGTGTGGAAACAAAGAGTATGAATTCGCTTGCCAGCTCAATATTCAGGATTTCTATAGAATGTATATAGCTTAAAAAGTCGTTAGTGATCTTTGCTATTGGTATGTTATATATGTCCAGTTCATCCCGCTCAATGAAAAAGAGGAGCAGGTCGAAAGGCCCTTCGAACTGGGGTAATTTTATCTGGTATGATGCCATGTTTAGTCGTAAGTCTTTAGTCGAAAGTCGTAAGTCAGCGAGTTGTAAGTTAATGTCAAAAGTAGGGTATTGGGATAAATTTACGATTTAAAATTTATAGGCCAGTCCGAATGTAAATATCTGACTCATTTGCACCCAGCCAAGGCCTTCAGCAGGCTGGTTTTTATCAACCGGCAGCCCGGTTGTTTTGTCAATATATGTTTTGCTGTACGGGAAATTGTTGTCGTAGGCGAATGTTAATCCGAAAGTGAGACTAAGGTTTTTATAGGCTTTCAGTACAAACAGATTATCCCAGAAAACCTGGATATTGCCGGGGTTGTCTTTCTTAATGATGACACCTGAATCACCTACCTGATTTTTAGCCAGGTAGTTGCAATACAGGTCGAGGCGGGTAGAGAAGACCATATTTTTATTGATTTTCTTTTTGTACCTGCCTGAGAAGTAAGCGCCAAACTGGAATTTGGAGGTCTTACCTGAATCAATACCAAAGGCTCCGTTTTTATTCAGGGATGTATATTTCGAAGAGGAAAGTATCTCACGTGCGGCAACAGGAGAGAGAAACAAACTAAGGTCTTCACCCTTCCTGTATTCCATACCTATTGCCAGCGTCATATAGGCGGGCGAAAGATGGGTTGAGGTAGGGTGGTGTTCCCAGTCGGGAATAGAATAGTCGTATCCTTTGGAGAACTGGGATTTGAAATTATAAAGGGCGGCCAGGTAGAAGTCTTTGGAATTTTTTACCTGTGTTCCGTAATTGGAAGTAAAGTCAATACGGTCGTCTGCTTTGCGGGGGACGAAATTATTGGAGTATGCGTAGTTGAGGCCATAGGCAAGGTCGAGGTTGTTGGTCCACACATTGTTGTTATGGAAATGGGTGAGGTTGCCATGGAAGATGCTGTTTATAACAAGCGATGCTACCTCGCCGCCTGCAGCCCAGTTGTGTAGAAGGCCCTCATTAATGCCCAGGGTAAAGATGCCGCTATGGACCCAGCCTATGGTATCTTTGTTAGTTGTTGCCAGTGATTTTTTTACATCTTCTGTTTTCGTTACCTGAGCTGATGAATGATTAATAATGGCAAGGCAAATAACAACAGAATAAAATATTTTTTTCATACAGTCTGTGAATTAATTAAAAAAAAAGTTTAAAATCGAATAGTGTTTCAAAATTGTTGTGCAAAAGTAAAAAAAACAATTTTGGTTTTCGTGGCGATTTATTTCGGTCTGTACTTTGCCGCATCCAGGAATTTGGAGGGGTCAATGTTTTGACTTACCAGAGCTCCAAGCGATGTTTTTGGATTTTGTTCCATATAAGCACAAACAATTTTGTAGCCAAGCCACATACCTATATTGCCCGGTGTATACTTTACAGGCGCATCTGGGGATTCAAGCCCTTTGGCAAAAGGCCCCTCGTTGACGTAAGGCATTATGTTGTGCGATTCTTTATTGTATAACAGGTTTTGGTGAATGAAGAAGTTGTAGATATAGGCTTCATTATGGCTACACCAGTCGAGTTGAATCTGTTTGAAACCGAACAGAACAGAATCAGGTGTGCGCGGTAAAATTTTATGCAGGAAGTATTGTTCTTTTCCGCGCTGGATCATCAGGTCGAGTAAGGTTTTGTCATCGGGTTCGAATGGATGGCTTGCCAGATAATAAGCTCTGAAAACTTCTACAGGAATAGAAGTTTTCCTGAAATGAGTCAGCATATAATCAGGTACTGCAATTGATTTGTAAAAAGGGAACTGGTCACCCAAAAACATATCGAGGCAAACACAAAAAGTATTTTTATCTACAGGAAAGGCAGCCCACTTACTCAGGCCCAGGTTGAGGTACATAATCCGGGGAACTGAAGCATCAGGGAAGTAATACTTAACAAACCGGAATCCATCAGTAAGTTCCTTATCTACATCTTTATTCCCCGGGTAGTATTTAATGATAGTATCCTGAAGGTTCACATAGTCCTTAAATGTAAGGACGAGCTTTAAGTATTCTTTTATTCCGGTTACCGTATCATTGAAGTTACCGTGAATATTAAATTCTCTCAGTGTATCCAGGTAGTAATTAAGGAAGTCAGGGTATTTGATCTGTAGTCGCTTCAGCCCGTCGGCAATATGGTTTGTATCTATTGCATATAGGTCTTTATCAAAACGGTAAGTTTGTAACGAGACATTTATTTTCGAAACATCGGGGATGTTGTTGCTGTTTCCGCAACTGCAAAAAAATACGGACAGCCCTCCTGCCAGGGTACGCAGCAATCGGATTACTCTACCTGAACTACGGCTATTTGAACAAATGGACATTGAATCAATGGAATTTGGGCAAAAATAAACCGATTTATTTAAAGTTCTCTTGATTCTCAGATGTCCATATTAAGTTTTCCAGGCTTTTGCGGCTGATAATATTCGCCCGGTATTCATAAATTGGTACCCACCTTCTCTCTGTCGGGATATATCTTTCAGGAAGTGCGCTCCACAATACTTTTTGTTCCCTGTCCACAATAGACAGCTTACAATACTTGCTACCCATATTTACAAACAAGGAATGATCAGGTAATTCTTTAGCATTGCCGCCATTAATAAAGTTTTTTGTAAATTTCCCATCTGCAACACAGGTATATTCCCAAACTTTTTTTAAGGTGCCGGATGACGCAATGGGTTCTTGCAGCATGACAATAGTCGGAGTAGAATCAGGCTTGCAGGTATTGTTGTTGAAGATATACAAATATCCATCCGATGATAGTCCAATACTATGTTGGCCGCAAAACAACCCTTCACCAAGTCCTTGTACTCCCGGCTTGAAAATTTTGCCGTAAGTTCTCAATACTTTTCCACCTGGGTATTCAATTTTTATTATCCTGTTCAGGTCCCTGAATCCCAGATATATGACCTTATTTTTTTCGTCAAAGAAAAATGCATTTTCATGCGCATCAAATCTTCTGAAGCTGTCAATTGGATTATAATAAGCAAAATCGGTCTGTAGCAGATACTTCAAACAATCCCACGACCAAACCACGATCCCCTTTTTATCATATTCAATTAATCTGCCAAAGCGCCCCTGTTTATATCCATTCGCATTTAATTTGGGATCATTTTTAGCAACCAAAATGTAACTAGTGTCTTTTGACGAAACAGACTTGCATTGTAAATATTGCATTCCCAAAGCCATATAATGGCCATTTGTAAGTTTAGTTAATTCGTGATGAAATAATTCATGAGTGGTATCTCCGCTTATGTTAGTCAGTTCAGGTGATTTCCATAAAATATCTCCGTTTAAGTTTATTTCATAAGCTTCCTTGTAAATGAAAGTAATAGTCCCTTCAGGTGTAAACTGAAGGCACGCCACATTACCAGTAAAACCATTTGTGTCTGGAATATACCAAACTGCACGGCCATTCATGTCGTAAAGCACACCTCCTCCATCCACGGCTACATAATTATCTTTGTATTGTTCAGCAGCGGGTTGCAGGATTCTCAGGCGTAGCATCGTGGTATCAATATGTGGGTGCATTTGGGTACTAAAATGGCGTAATGCACCCTTCTCTGCTTTATTCTTTTTGGTAAAAACAACACGCCAGGTATAATTTTCACCAAAAGCGGGTACTTCGACTATTACTTTATTGATTTTGCAATCAATTGAATTAAAAGTATTTTTTCTGAAGGAGTCTTCTGTATTATAATTCCCTTTTGCGATTTGAATCTTATATTCAATAGCCTCTGGTACCTGAGGAAATGAAAAACCTATCAAACGGTAGTTTAATTTGCTACCTTCCTGCGGCAGAACTTGCGATTTGAGCCTCAACGGTATTATAAATATTAACAGTAAAATTCCAGCCTTAGACATAAAGAAAAAAAATCTATTTTGAAGATAAATGTAGGTAAAAAATACTTCACCATAGCTATTGTAAGAACTTTTTACCAACTATTTTGCTTATCGAAAAAAATTAAGGAATATTATCAATGAAATTGGCTAATCGCTGGAATGATAGCATAATATATAATAATATATATTAT
>CAIMDZ010000121.1 GCA_903839875.1 uncultured Bacteroidota bacterium | reverse complement strand
TACCGGAATAATGCCATGACCTAAAATAATTCCAGTGGGTCAGCATGCCGGAATCACTTTTTTAAGGGTGGGTCAACATCACCGGAATGGTGGGTCAACATAAAACGGAATGGTGGGTCAACATGCTCCGGAATTTACAGTCAGTGCGGAGTCGGGCTAAAGCGTCCTTTAAATCCTCAAATGGAATTCCGATTTGTTGGTGAATAGTATTCGGCGTCCATCCATTCATTGAGATTCGGCGAGACGGAGTTCCTTTTAGTGTGATTAATATTTCATCACATTCTTTATCCAGCATGGCTTATATTTTGATTAGACACCATAAATGTAGGACTTAGCCTTTGAGAAATCAAGGGCTATTTTATTTTCGGAAAAAGCCATTCACTTCGATGAACGCTAAATAATCTTGACGAACGTCCTATTTAGTCGAGTTGAAAGACGGAACGATTGCGTGTTGTTGGTGGCGTTAAATGCCTCTGCGAAGTTGGTCTGTTGGAAGGGTAGAGCGGGACGGCGATTCTCTATATTTATTCGGATTGCGAGGTTTTGAGCGGAGCCGCTATAAGTGACCTTATGTTAATGCAAGGATTGAATAGATACCCGGAAGGCCAGGCCGTAAAAATAAAAATTCCCCTTTCGGGGCCGCTGGAAAAACAATCTTGCTTAACATAATGTAAATTATAGAACAGTTGCTCGTGCATGTAAGTTTTAGTTCTTTCAATTTCAGTATTTAGCACTTTGATAATAATTATTATATTAAATAGGCATTGAACTAATCTACCACCCTTAAAGCCTAAAGTTTAACATAATAATTACTATCAAAAAAATATTTGAAATCTACAGAACAAAAACTAAAAAGAACTCGACAATTTACTTAATCAGTTTTTCCAGATCGAATTTGCTGAACAGCGTTTGGAGCACAAATAAAACGATTATGAAACGCATAGCATTAGCATTCCGCAAGTTGTTTGCGAAGAAAAAGGAAATGCCTAAAGGATGGTTTGTTGTAGACGAAAGCCTAAAATTAACCACGGGATATTCTAAGCGGGAAGATTGTTTGGGTCGCGTATTGCAGGATTGGAATGAATAGTTAGGAACTCCATATTCCACCCGTCATTTTCTAAGTTTTTATTAAAATGTAGGTTGATTTTCAATTCAGAATTAATAATACCCGCATCCGAATAATAGGTTACCTCTTTCCAGAAATCTCGTTTTGATATCTTTATAGCCTCCGGCAATTCGGATATTGCTAGTTTCAATTCTTGTACAGATACTCTCATAATACTTTTGTTGTTTGATACGCGACAAAGTTAAGTAGCCCAACTTCGGTTGGGCTTTTTATTTCTCCACAACTCTCCTATATTTACAACAAATGTCAGAAGAAACTAAGAAACCGGAATCTAATAAAAAACAAATGGAATCTATTCCGCAAAGCACTCTTGCTAAATCGCTCCTTCTTGGCCACTTGGCACACAATCTCAAAATGTTGGCAAAAAAGCACAAAGCCGATAAAATTTCTACACCATCCAAAAAGAACGAGCAATAGTAAATTCCTGACATTTTATGCCTAAAAACCACTCCCCTACCGTCAAAATATCGTAAAAACAGGTATTTTTAACCCATGGAATTCGATTATCCACTCAATATGACCAAAAAAGACGCCCTGATACGAAGGGCTAACAGGCTCATTGAATGGCTACATCGGGAAGAATATGCAAACTATGTTGACGAAAATTCAGTCGAAAACCTAAAGAAACTTATCAAACGTATTATATGGGCACTCGACCAAACCATACCCGAAAATGACTGGAGACAATTTTTACGCCTGTTTCAGGAATCCAGAAATATACTCTCCATCAAAGAAGGCGAAGACCAAGCAACAGCATATACCGAAACCACACAGTCTTTAATCAGTTCACTCGAAAGTTTTCGTGGACACGTAGAAGATATGTAGCTATCTTATACTTATCTTCACTTTTTCTGTTTATTGATGCCAAGAAAATATCCAATAATCAACCCAGGAATAAAGCATAAAATGTAAGTCCCGTAACGAAACGGAATTACAGTCATAACCCAACACGCTAACACAGCAATTATCATAAGCGACATCACTCCAATAATAATAAATGCACGCCCACCTATCAACTCAAATCTTTTTCTGATTACACCTTTTCTATCTTCACGATTCGGTTCTCCGGATAAAACCTGTTTATTTTTTTCTTCCATGCAGGCAATATACAAATAAAATAGCCCCACCGAAGCAGGGCTTTTTCTGTTACATTTGTACTCTCACATAAAAACGCAACAAAGATGGAAAGGAAACCGCTTACAAAAGAGCAAGCTACCGAATTAGTAGAATATTTGAAACCAACCGAAAATATGACAATATTTCGGTTGCCCGATTATAATTTTCAAATGATTGTTTGTGAAGTTGTAGCTGCACCATTTGAGGAATCTGCTTTTAATGATTTTAAAGCGAAATATAGAATACACTGCCCTCTCCCGGTTATTGATTGTGTAAATTATACTGTATGTATTATTTCCACACAACGAGTTTTAAATGAGACTATTAAAATGATCCCTATTTTTTTAGATATTTTTGAAATCGCTCAGGCAACTCCGGTAGTGGGATTCCCCGATCTGAAAAGTATTCTGGAAAAGTTGTAATAAAATAAGGAGTATTTACCATTCCTGACGCCTCAAAGTTTTTGATGTTTTCATAATACAAGGAATCCTTCACGTTATTAACGGAAGTTTCGCGCCCATTATTTGAGGCGACCGGAACAATATGTTGTTCTTCGCCCTGCAATTTATATTGTACCTCATTTTATACAGAATTGGAATTGCTATTTATTTAAGCCCCGGCTACATCACTTCTGCTTACTCCATCAAGGGACACCCTTCTTTACATCATCAACCGGGCTAAACATGCCGTTCGTCTAAGACATTGAGCTCCGCAAATGTTCTATAAAAATCTTATGTTAAATAGCGCCAACGCTCGTAGCTAACGCCATAAAATAAAAAATCCAACCGGCGGGGTTGGCATCAACTAAGGTAATCTGATTTTTTATTTTATTCGCAATAGCTAATTAACATAAGATAAAATTATAGAACAAACACCTATTGCAAGGATTTGGCTTTTAATAGGTTACGAAGATAAATAAATGTAACTTTTTATTATGTTAAATAGAAAATCGCCTCCCAATATTGGGGTTAACGTAGTTTAAATAAATGACAATGTCTAATTTTAAAATAACACTTCACGAAGGAAAGCACGAAATGATACAGGGAACGGAATCTGAAATAATAGATGGAGTAAATAAAGCCATAGCGCAGTTAAAGGAAACCGCACCCGAAGGGGAACAAAAATTGAGTATTTTAATACTACCTTATATGACTATTACTTCTTGCCTAGATTCTTAAATCGGTTCATTATTTTTATATTAACCTGTCTAGCGTATTCATCATGTACTCGTTTTTCAAACTCTCCACAGCAAGGATCACTAAAATAAATACTTTCCCCCTTCGCTTCGGCTTTCATAGATTTATTATGTTCGGAACAAACCATATTGCTAAGGAAATTTGCTACATGGACTAAATCAATTAAATCATTACTCATAATCTTTTATATTTTGTTTGGCAAAGCAAATATAAGAACAGACCCGCAGAAGTGTGGGTTTTGTTTTATACATCAATACCCTATCTTTGATTTGCCAAACAATTTATAAGATGGGAGAAAAACTATTTTTAAAGAAGGATAATTTTGTCGGAGATTATGTAGGGAATATTAATCTTGAGTGCGATTTTATATTAGGGTATCTGTACTTCAATAAAGACAAAGAAAGTAGCTTTGATCAAATTGTATTTGAATGTCAAAAATTAAGTATTGATGCAACGGACGTAATCAGTGTTTTAAAAAATGATGAATTTATTGTGGGGTATAAAAAGGATGGTGAGGACATGAATTATTTCCAAATAACATTTAAAGGAATTGCCTTTTACAAAACAGATTGTTATATTGACAGACAGAAAAGATGGGACTTGGAAAAGGCAACTAAACGATTGGAATACGTATTAAAAAGTAAGACGTTCGCAATTTCAATTATTGCTATTATCATTTCTTTAGGAGCAGCAACAATATCGCTGATAACTCTATTAGCAAAGCTACGGGGGCGATAATATATAAAGCTATATTAGCTATTACTAACATTATTTTAATAGAATCTCTAATGGTAGATGTTACTATATATTTCTATGTTTGGCACTACAAAGATAGTAAATAATTCATTACGCAGTTACTATTTGGCTTCATCAAATAGTGTATTCTATATCGCTACTTAACACCTCCAAAAACTTTAGGGGAACAGGCCACCTGAACAACACTCGTCTGTCGGGGTTAGTTCTATAATTTGACCTTATGTGTAAATAGAACTAACCACTAAATTCTAAAATCAAGGGAACAACCTGTTGTAACATAAGGCAGAATTATAGAACAAACGGATAGTAGTAAAATTGACCCTCAATATATTGTGCAGATAACTAAGGTTAATGTGTTCTATAATATCTTATCTGTTAAATAGAATCATTGAAAATCAAGTAATTAAAAGCTACGGCAATAATTGGGGCTTAAAAAAATTCCAGACATTGTTTTATATTTATAAAATGATTCCGGAAAAACGGCTGGCACTGACACGCAAAGGGGGCTTCTGGATTTTTAAAATTTGGAGGGAAGGTTTTATCCGAATATCTTCCTGAATAAACCCATTACCTCATCAATAACATCCGATGAGTATTCAATGAGATGGATGGATTCTATTTTTACCGTTTTTGCATCTTCATTCTTTTCAGGTAGTAACTTAACGAAGTGCTTATTATTATATTTTTCGATTAGTCCGTCAATGCCCGTTTTGAACTGAGCCATTTTATTCTCGTAATCGGCCTCGTCTTTATATGAATATTCAAATTTTATGTCCATGTTCATGTGTTTAATAAATGGTTGCCAAAATAGCGAAAATTCAGTGAACAGAGTATCCTGCGATTTTTGAATGTAAAGATGATAATTTATTTCGGCTTACTGGCCGGATCATAAACATAAGCCACTTCATAGGTGGCGGATTTCAAATCCTGCGATAACCGGCCTATCGGCAAATCCTCGTTTTGAGGGGTTGGCTCACAAACAGAATAGGCTGTGCCGTTATAAACAATAGGTTGACCGACTGGCTTGTCGAATTTGACAGCGATAGTTAAATGGTGAGGAAAAGCCAAAACAATCATAGGGAGATGGTAGATTTCTTTTACAAGGCAATAAAATAAGGCGGCTCTGTCGGCGCAGTCGCTGCGGTCGTATAACAAAGTCTGTTCCGGAGACATGTGTTTTTCCCGGCCAAAATTTTCGCTGTCGGCTTGATATAAAAAGGCGTAGCGTGTGAAGTACATCAGGTAATCAGCACCTTGGTTAACTCTCATTCCTTTTACGTTCTTTTTCAGTTGGGGTATGAGGCTATTGTATGTTCCGCTGCTAAGTGGGGCATTGAAGTACAACTGGTAGTCCGCTACCGGGTAATTGATGAACATCTTTTTTACATCAGCATTCAGCTGGACTTTGAAGTGATAATTGACATCGTGGTAATCGAATTGCAGTTCTTTTTCGTAGTAACTCTCTGGCAGGAAATCGGGCAGCTGTGTGAGCCGGTAGGAGAATTTGTTTTCCGCTCCCTGAATTGAAACCGGTACATTGAACATTTTGTTGCGTTCGAAGTCTATGTTGTAGTTGTAGTCGTGATAGTTGAGGCATATGTACTTTTTGCCATCCCGGTGAAAAAAAGGAATATCATAAATGTCTTCATCGCTTTGTACATAGAAGAGTAGTTTGTTGCCAATGATATTCAAAGTAGCGTCATAGCCGGAACTGCTTAACAGGAACCATTTGTAAAGCGTATAGCGGAAGTAGTTTTCCGCTTTGGGGCTCATAGATTGTGCGGTTTTTCGGATGAGCTGGTAATACACCCAGTCATCAGGATTGTGGCGATGTTTGTAATTGAGTATAGCAGTTACCACCGGCTGGTAGTCGGTAGAAATCATTCTTTCATAAAAGGACAAGACAGATTTTTTGGAGAGGGAGTCATTGAATGGCACACGTGCTGCATCTGTAAGTGCAAATTCAATTGTGTCGCCGTAAAAGTCAAAACTGATGTTTTGCTTTTCCTGTTGGCTGAATAATAAGATGGGCGTGAAAATGAAGAGTATAAAGGAGAGCAATATTTTAGCCTTGGTATGCATGGCAGAAATTGATATCATAAAGTTACAATAAGGTAACAATAATTTAATGTTAAGTTTTTGGATTTTGGCAAAAAGATGATATGTATCATGTTTAGCAGAATGGGTATTGAAACCGATGTTACATGAAACATGGCTGCCGGGTAACATTAGGTTAACCCTAAGAACACATTTTCATAACGTGGCGTTTACATTGAGGCCTGCATTAGGGGTTAATTTTGCAGCAAAAAAACATGCATAAATTTTTACTGTCTATTCTATTAAGCTTGATGACGTTCCCGGCGTTTGCCGGTACAATAAAAGGTACTATTACAGATTCAAAAAACAATGAGCCGTTGACAGGTGTAGTTGTTTCAATCACCGGCACCGACAAAGGAACTGTTACTGACTTCGATGGAAAGTTCGAATTAGCCGGCCTCAATGCCGGTACCTATGAAATTGTGTTTACCTATCCTACATTTAAAACAAATAAGCAATCGATAGCCTTGAGCGCAGACCAGGAGTTGATTATGGACATGAAAATGATGCCTGAGACAACCGAGATGACCGAGCATGTGGTAAAAGCAGTAAAGATCACCAATACCGAGGCCTCTGTAATCAGCGAAATACGTAACAGTAACTCTATTGTAACCGGTACAAGTGCAGCCCAGATTTCAAAAACTATGGACAGAAATGCAGGCGATGTGGCAAAACGTATTCCCGGTGTTACGATACAGGACGACCGGTTTATTGTCATCCGTGGCTTGCCTGACCGTTATAATACGGTATGGATGAATGATGCAAGCACGCCCAGCAGCGAGGCAGATAAAAAGTCTTTTTCTTTTGATATTATTCCACACGTGTGCTCTAAAGCAAGTAAAGAAATGGATAGATATGGGGGCGCCGGAGAATTAGTAATTCGTTATTGAAATTCCATTACAAATAGGAGCAACTTCAAGCATTTTTTTTCAATCGGGCCTACAAACCACTCCAATCGACTTCTTGTGATCAAGTTAAACGGCTCTTGGCAACGAAAACGCTTTCATTTTATTTCGCACATTCCAAATTTCTTCAATCTATCTTGCAGCTTCTTCTTGGGTTACCCGAATATTTTTGAAAGATTCCTTGTGAGTCTTGTGACCAGAAATTTTCATAAACAAGCTAACGTCGGTCCCAGCCAAATACTCGTTTGTGCAGAATGACCGCCGACATGTGTGCGAGGTAATCCAGTTTATAGGGCCGCAATTTTTATAAGGACTGCACCCTATCTCCGGGTGAAATTAAGGCGATAAAAGAAAGTTGGGAACTGGTACAAGTATTGAAGTAGAGGGCGTTCAGGTTGCGATATTCGGGGTGTAGGAAGCGTTTTGTATATTCGACTGCAGGGGCTTTCATTCCGTAACACACAACAGGCTGTATATTAATAATTGATTTTAAATGATTGAAATTTATAATTTGACTTACATCATCTAATAATTAATAGATGATTTTATCCGATCCTCATTTTTTGATTTTGCCGTTTACAGAGGAGCTTCATCACACAAAAAAACGACCAAATGTTTTACTTTTTAATCTTCCCAAAAGTGTATTTTTTGTAGTTAGATGTTTACTTTTTAATGTTCCTACGAGTTTACTTTTTGATTTTCCGCTTATGCAATTTATCTTCGTAGGGGCAGACCCATGCGTCTGCCCTGCGCAACACAGGACAAATAACACAGCAAACGGACAAAAAAATTGCACACCTGTGCAATTTTAAAACGATAAACAATTGATTATCAACACAAAAGTGTGCAAGAATATTTTTTGATCGCGTGCGCAATTTATCTTCGTAGGGGCAGACCCATGTGTCTGCCCTGCGCAACACGGGACTAATAACATGGGCCAACAGACAACAAATTGCACACCTGTGCAATTTTAAAACGATAAACAATTGATTATCAACATAAATGTGTGCAGAAATATTTTATGCACAAGTAGCCCGCCCCGCCATCGGCGGCGGTGCAATTTTAACTAACCGATGCCATTTGCTCCTTTACAAAAGAAGCAAATATTTCCTTTGCCGATTGCTCCATTTCGGATTTTAACAGGTCCATATCAACACTCAGGCTGTCATTTTTCATGATTTTATTTACCATTTCACTTGCCCTTAAATCATATCCCTTTGCAAAATCAGCTAAAGACCGGGTTATTTCATTTACCGGGGAAACGGAGGTAACCTGTTCCGGTAAACTATAATCCTGAAGAAAATCCTTTAGATTTTGATTAAACATTGCTAATATCTGTTCCATTGTCTTTTATAATTTGTTTGGTAAAGCAAATATAGGACAAGCTATCATTCTTCCCAGCCAGGTTAAAATTTCCATCCGTCCTTCGTCTTATTAAACTTTTCGCTTACTTCAATTCTACCCTCCTTAAAACAATATGGTTTCCATGCTTTAAAAAAATCATTATGGATTATTGTTTCATTATATTTTACATAACAAACAGCGCCACCATCCAGGTAGGTAGGTTCTGATGTATACTATAAACAGAGTAAAACAGTACATTTAGAATACGGACTTTGCGAGCTTAAAAAATCAATAATTTGACCTGCCTGCCGGTAGGCAAGTCTATACTGCGTCAAGTATAACCTATTAACCTATTACTACCCCACCCTGAAATACCTGGTCGTTACCGGAATTTCATGCGGGGATTCCTTACCTGTGGTATTGGTTCCCATTGGTATTACCTGGAAACTATTGCCATCATTATGGATCATTAATACACCCGGCCAGGCTTGAAATATAGGCATGGATCTTATTTCCAGCCATTCGCTTTCCTTATCATACTCAAGCTGGTATTCAGACTTTGTAACACCGGCAAGCGATGGTCCGGTAATGTTCAGAATATCAGTGCCTTCTATATCAAACCGGGTGCTTCCATCTTCCGATCTCCATTTTCCTTGCAGCATGGCAATTGCTTCGTTCACTTCATTCATGAGGTAAAGTTAAGGCCGGTCCGTGTAAATACGGAATTTCTTTAAATAGATACAACTGATAAAAATCAATCCTTTATTGATAAAGATCAGTAAAATGAAAACGGAAATCATTTGCCACCTTTAATTCAAAAAATACATTTGAAAAAAAATATGAAACGACTATGCTAAAGTTGTCCCGATTGCCATCGGGAAGCACACAGAGTAATGAGTATTCATCTGTTTGCACAATTCAAAAGTTCATGGGAGTTCTCCCGATAGCTATCGGGAGCAACTAAAAAGACAATTATTTAAAGATGAAAATTATGAAAAATATTACTCTTAGAAATTACCTGGAAACAAATAATTCCGGAATTGATAATTCTAAATTTACATTTAAACAGAAAGTTATATGTTCTATTTTAAATATCCTTGACAATGACGGTATTAAGGCAGAAGTGGAATTATTGCAGGCTTCGGAAAATAAAATTCAGTCAGTAATAAACTGCAATGATCAAAATTTTAGGGAATTAATAAGAGCAAGTATTGGTTTATACACTAATGATTATAATTAATTTGTCGTATATCAGCCATTATTACTTGCCATTATTAACATTAGAGTGAATGCATAGATAGACTATCTAATTTATTGACAATCAATAACATATTTAGTATTACAATTATAATACTATCTCCAGCACTTCCGGAACATTGGTGTCTACCCTCTTTTTAAAAACCAGGTTGCTTACTTTGTGTGCTGCCAGTATACCATCCGGTAATGGCTTCATCATATTATTAATTTCTTCTTTGGTCAGCTTGCCAAGCCATTTGTCCCTGTCTGCAGGCTGAATGATGAGGGGCATGCGTTTTTTATCATTATGTATACCTGCCATCAGTTCGTTAGCCGGAGTGGTAATGATGCTGAAGGTTGTTATCAGTTCGCCGGTATCCTGGTTGATCCAGTTGTTGTAAACACAGCCTATCGAGATGGGTTCCCGGTTGCAATTATAGATGTAATATGGTATGGTTTCATTTTTTGTGGGGTGATTGGCCTCAAAGAATCCACCTACCCACAGCAGCGCCCTGTACTTGCCTATGTAACTTTTATAGCTTGCTTTTTCAAATATCTCTTCGCATTTGGCATTGAGGGTGTTGGCATATTTTATGGCTTCGTCCATCGTCTTTATCCAGTGGGGAATCAATTTCCACATACCAGGCTGCACTTTCTTTGGCGCCTCAGTAGTAGTGACGGGGAGCATCGGCATATTAAAACCATCGGCATGGTAGTACATCTGGTATGGATATACTTCATAACCATAGGCGGTTAGAAAGGCCCTGAGGTTTTCTTCATCAAGAGTAGCCGTGTGGTAGCACATAAACCCATTTCTTAGGAGCTCAAAATAAAATGCAAGATAATAAATTCAATTAAGGAGCTTCCGGATATGTACATTTTATAGATGAATATTGGCGAATACTTATTTATGTGGCTTTAAATAATGAACCTGGCTTTTGATGCCTTATTTAAAATTAGCATTCTTTCCTCATATTGCCAATAATATACGCCTTTACCGCCAGGTTTGATCTTGTATATATTTTTGGGCCTGGTGTATTTAGTGTAAGTTACCATACTATGTTGACATTTAAAATCATGCCATTAAAGGAATATCGTTTGTTAGATCCAATTAACTGTTGGTTTTGCAGTCTGGCTGCATATCGGACAAGTTTATTATCCTTACATTTACATTAGGTATAAATATTACCTCACAGAATGGCAAGAAAAGAGAACACCAACAGATTTGGCAATGCATGGACGGCAGAGCAGAAAAAGGAAGCTTGGAACAAAGCAAAACCGGTAGATAAAAAAGACGCCGATTTATACCGTGCCGATAAATGTGGCCAGCTCATGTATTGGTTCGATTTTGGCAAAAGAGATATACGGGAAGGCTGGGAAGTGGATCACATAGTACCTGTGGAACAAGATGGAGGTGATGAGCCGGATAATCTACAGGCGCTTAACTGGCGGAGCAATGATTCAAAAGGTGATCAGTTGTTCTGGAATTGTAAGTGATATATAATAAAACCCCTTCCCCACCGTTATAGCATAAAAATAATTTTTATGAAGATAAGTACATTTATTATAGTTATCGCATTATTCTTTTCGGGTAATACCCTCGCCCAGAATTACCGCGGGGACGATTCATTACTTATGGTAATGAATAATTTCTTCAAAAATACCATACTGCAATTCGACAGGACCAAAAAACTGGATTCCAACGATATTGCTTTGCTTGGTATTATAACCGTTTATATCAATGGCGGTTCGATAGATAAAGGCAACTTTCATATGCATACTGAAGGTTATTTGAAAAAAATGAATGATTACGCAAACAATACTCACGACCGGCAAATACAGGATATGGTGATCAATAAATTTCTTGATAAGATAAGAGTAGATTCTGCCGAAGATCTGCTTAAGTTATGGAAACAGGCCTCGTGGAACAGGGATAAGGCTAAATAAGTACCAAAAAAGAGGCTGCACCTTGCAGCCTCTGTAATTCTAATTCACAACCAACTTAAAAACTAACGTATAGGCACCAATGCGTATTTTTTCTTAAATGATAATAGTGCCTGTTGAAAGTATTCCTTTTTTTTATATAATGCAGTAATAATTATCAGAGTTATCATGCTTATTGCTTTTTACCAAAGCTATTTATGATTAAGGCAATTACAAAATAATTGAGGAGTATAGGTGTTTTTTAGGGGTGAATAATTTTTCGTCCTTCAAAGATCATCGCCTGATTGCAGCTATAATCCGGTATAAATTCTCAATTCTTTAACGGGAATTTGCCTTATTATCCTTAACTTTGCCGCCTCAAAATCAAGGTTCTTTAGATTAATATATGATCAGCCGAAGGAATATCCGGGTCAAGGTGATGCAAACGCTTTACACGCTTAGCACATTGGAAGATGGAGCACAGGGAAATAAGGAAGCCGCAGCAAGGATACTTAATGATAAGCTGAACAACGTACTGGACATTTTTACGGTTGCTGTTCTCTACACTATACGAATAGCCCAATATGCCGAAACGGATGCGCAGCACAGGTCTTCGAAATACCTGCGAAGCGACGAGGATATGAATGTGGATACCAGTATTGCAGCTAATGGTTTTGTGATGAAAATGCTTGCAAACACTTCCTTTAATGAAAAAATAAAGAAAGACAAGCTGGAACGTTTCATTGATGAAGAGTGGATAAGAAAGATTTATCTGCAACTGGCGAAGACCGAAGACTATGGGAAATATATAGCCGCTAAAAACCACACTCCTGCAGAAGATAAGGCGATCATACAGTTTGTTTGGGAAAAGCAAGTGCTGGGCAACGAAGGGATGGTTAGCTACTTTATGGACGAACTGCCGGGTTGGGAAGATGACGGTGATCTGATAATCATGCTGATGCAGAATTTCTTCAATGGCAGTTCTAAGATCAATTTCCTTAACCTCCTATCGGGCGAGAAAAAAGACTATGCACAAGACCTTTTGCTGACAGTAATAGAGAAAGAAGGTTATTGCATGGAGCTTATTGAGCCAAAACTGAATAACTGGGATAAAGAACGTGTTGCGCTTATAGACCTGCTTTTACTGAGAATGGGTGTTTGTGAATTTCTGTACTTCCCTACTATTCCTACAAAAGTCACCATCAATGAGTATATAGATATAGCCAAACAATACAGCACCCCACAAAGCGGCCAGTTTGTAAACGGCGTGCTCGATAATATTCTGAAAGAACAGGTAAAGGAAAATAAAATAAAAAAAGTGGATAGAAAAGCAGATAAATGAAGCCGGCATTGATCTGAAATCTAATTTGAAAACTATAATATACAATGAGACCATTATTAAAAGCACCAGAAGCAAACAAATTGGGAAGAGTTAAATACTATCTGCTGATTTCAATGGTATCGCTCGTTGCATGTAATAATAACACTACAACCAATAATGATAAGGGTAAAACACCTTCAATAGTTAATAACCCTTATACAGCAAACGGGCTGGATACGGTTGCGGCGGCGCGAAAACCAACCATGGATTTTCAGGATACACTGCATGAATTCGGTACTGTTCATGAGGGTGAAAAAGTTTCACATGAATTCTCATTTACCAACAACGGCAAGAGTCCGCTTATTATCACTTCTGCAGTTGGTTCATGTGGGTGCACAGTGCCTGAATATCCGCATGAAGCATTGGAGCCAGGTAAAACGGGCATTATGAAGGTTACTTTTAACTCAACCGGTAAAAACGGACACCAGGTAAAGACCGTTACCATTCATGCAAATACATTAAAAAATGTGCACACGTTGTTTATTAGAGCAGAGGTGAGTAAGAAGTAGAAAGTAGAAAGTCTAAAGTAGAAAGTAGAAAGTTCGCGAAGGGTAGTTAGTAGGGAGTAGAAAGTCTAAAGTAGAAAGTAAATTAAGTAACCAATTTTTCATCATAATAATTAAATAAAATGCAAATAGACGTTCAAACAATTTTACTGCAAGCGGCAGCAACACCGCAGGGACCGTTCGGGAATTTTGGCGGAATCGCCATCATGGTCCTGATGTTTGTAGTTATGTATTTCTTCATGATCCGTCCACAATCCAAGCGTGCAAAAGAGCAAAAGAAATTTGCTGAAAGCATGAATGTTGGTGAGCAGATTGTTACTACCGCAGGCATTCATGGCCGTATTAATAAAGCTAACGACGACGGTACATTGCAACTGGAGATCAGCCGCAATACATTTATGACCGTTGAACGTTCAGCCGTATCAATGGAAATGACCGCTGCTTACCGTAAGAAAACAGAAACTGCCGGCAGCGTTACTGTTTCTACTGCGAAATAATCTAGTTACCCAAGATGCAAGATGTGCCACACCTCAGAGGTGTGGCACATCTAATGCACATCTTACAAACGTTCACCATGCTCAAGGTAGGTGTTACAGGCGGCATTGGCTCCGGAAAATCAGTTGTTTGCGAAGTGTTTAAGACACTCGGCATACCCGTCTTCAATGCGGATGATGCTGCCCATTACCTCATGGAGAATGACCTTACACTTATTCAACAGATCCAGTTTTTGCTTGGAGATGATGTGTATGAGGATGGTAAACTAAACAAAGAAAAGGTTTCCGAAATTATTTTCAACAGGCCTGATAAGCTCCAGGAGCTCAATAAAATCGTGCATCCTGCCGTTATAGGTTATGCCAATGCCTGGATGGAAAAGCAGCAGGCGCCCTATGTTATAAAAGAAGCTGCTATATTCTATGAAAGCGGCAGCTATAAAGATATAGATGTAATGATTGGCATCTTTGCCCCAAAGGAACTGCGCATACAGAGAACCATGAACCGCAGCCATATAGCAAGGGAAAAAGTGCTGTCAATTATGGCAAGGCAAATGGATGAGGATGAAAAAATGAAACGTTGCGATTACGTTATCACCAATGACGATGTATTACCGGTTCTGCCGCAGGTGCTGAAAATACACGAACTACTTCTTCACCGCGGGAATTGAACCTGCTCCTTTCCTGTTGAGCAAGTCGCCCAGGCTTATAAAGAATCCAAATACCATAACTACTATACCCAGCCATAATACATTGATAAAGGGAAAAACCAGCGCCTTTAATACAATAAAATCTTCTTTCGGATTTGTTTGTTTTACCCTGATATCAATAACTGCCTGTTTGTGGTTAACAGAATCTTCGGGTTTAATGGTAATGTTATCAATGTGCGTGTAGAGGTCCATTTGCGGCAAAGTGTCCTCAATAAAGGCGTACATCCTGTTCCTGATAATAAGTATAGGGTTTATTTCTTTAACCGGGCCTGAAATACTATCAAACACCATTAATCGTACACTTACAGCAATATCACTGTCTGCCGGTACATATCTTTTGTCATTCACCGTTGGATTCAGTCCTTTGAAAACCATAAACCCGCTCTTCAGGAAAATAGTATCTCCCGGATTATGAACAATATGGCTGGTGTAAGTGCTGGTATCAGGTTTGCTCCTGCTTAATAATCCTCCATTCATGAAGTTAATGTAGGTAAAGATATCATGGTCCCAATAGTGCTTTGTGGAAGGGTTGGTAGTAAGTACGCCCTGGCCCTTTGTGTTCTCAAAAGCATCGGGATAAAGAGTAAAACTTTCTACTACCTTATGTGTTGACGGATCCGTTTTTTCAAAATTGACTTTGTAATAAATGATGCGGTCCTTGCCCTGTATATGCAGGCTGTCGGTAACATAAGTAACTGTATACTCGCTCATAGGCGTTGGCAGGCCATGGTACAGAAGAGTATTCTCCGCATTTTCCTTGGCATTTTCAGCAGCGGTCCTTTTCCCAAACGGGAAATTCTCACCTGTAACGTTAAACGAGATCGAATGCTTATTGTAGGAAGAAAGCAAAATACCCAGCAGCACGGTAGCAAAACCCAAATGTGCTACACTTGGTCCTAATTTCCTTAAACGTGTTTTTTGTACCACAATTCCATAATACACATTGGCCACAATACCATAGCTGGATGCAAACAGCAGAATATCATATTGCCAGGTAGTAATGTGTTGTCCCCACCCTATACCGAGGGCCATCAGGGCGGCAATAATAGCTGTGAGACCAAGCCGTTTAGCAACAACTTTACCATCGCTGTGCTTAAACTTCATATACAATACGGTTGCTGACAGAGTTCCCACAATTACAGCTATCCATACCTGGATATCGTTGTAATGCTTCATTACATCATTGGGTGGTGCAAAATCTTTACCTGTAATCCATTTTGCCAGCGGCGACCATACGGGTATTGAAGTGGTAATGGCTATCTGGATTGAAGACAGGAATAAGACCACCGAGCCTATGAACATCCAGAACTCACGCGAAATTGTTTCCTCTTCTGTCTTTATTTTTGGAATGCCCCGCCAGCGTTTTACCAGCATAGCAATGGTAAGTATCAGCAACAATCCAATCACTATGAGCAGATGGTAGGTTAATGATTTGCCATCGCCGGTGAATGCATGTACCGAAGTTTTGCCCAATATGCCCGTGCGGGTAAGAAATGTAGAATACCAGATCAGCAAATGGGTAAGTGTTAAAAGGACAATGGACATAGTAAGCGCCCGTTGTGTGCTCCTGTAAACAAGCAAAACGTGCAGACCGGCGATAAGCGTGAGCCAGGGGACAAGAGATGCATTCTCCACAGGATCCCATGCCCAGTACCCCCCAAAGTTGAGCGATTCATAGGCCCAGGCGCCACCCATCATAATACCTGTTCCAAGTACAGCCCCGTTAAACAGTGACCAGGCGAGCGTAGGTTTTACAAACAATTGATAGTCCTTTTTCCAGAGGGCTGCGATACAAAAAGCAAAAGGAATAAGCGTAGCTGCAAAACCAAGGAACAAGACAGGTGGATGGATCACCATCCAGTAATTCTGAAGCGATACATTCAACCCGTTTCCATCGGTTACAAAGTCGAGATAATTGGGCATGGAGAAGATTGGAGCGCCAGTCATAGAATCGCGCAGCAAGATGAAAGGTGAACTGCCGATATGAAATTCAGGGCCAAAATAAAAGCCAAAGATCATGGTGCCCAGGAAAACCTGTACCAGCGCAATGATAGCCATGGTGCGGGTTTCCAGTCCCTTTGCAGTTTTCATTACCACCAACCCGAGTATTGCATGCCAGAAGGTCCATAGCATAAAGCTGCCCTCCTGTCCTTCCCAGAAGCAGGCAAGCAGGTATTTACCGGGTAAAGCCAGGGAAGAGTGTTCCCATGCGTAGTGATATTCAAAAAGATGGTTTTCGATGATATAGAAAAGCGCAATAAATATACTGATAATGGATATTGCATGTAGCACAAAACCTCCACGGCCCAGCAAGGTCCAGCTACGGCTTTTGCTTGGGTCGGTTTGTTCGGTGCGCACTGCCCGGAAATAGCTGAATGCACTTAACAATGAGGCCACAAAAGATGTAATAACAAAAAAATGACCCAGTTGCCCGGGCCTCAGATGCTCTCCTATGAACTGTGTATCCATTCTATATTAAAAGTCAAACACCGTATAATTATTTATTACTATTGTCGTACCACTAACCACATACCGTACCAGATTTCGCCCTTTCAGGGCTTTGTCAGAGACACTTTTCAATCACCTGCAACTTATCAACCTATCAACTTATCAACCTATCAACTTGTCAACTTATAAACCTATCAACCAACTAACTACTCTTCCCCTCCGCAACCATATCTTTTTTGTATTTCGAAGGGCATTTCATCTGAATTCTGGAACAATGGAATTTACCCTCATGATCATAACTGCCCTGCATTACTATCTGTTCCGACTTTTCGATATCCCTTGGTTTCTCCCCATTAAAAATTATCTTTTCCATTTTCCCTTCTTTATCTTTTGCAAAAAAAGTAAAATGGTTGGCATCAATCTTTGGGTCATAGATCATATCCTTATCCTTCTGAAGGTTACCTATCACGTAATAAGTTTTACCGGGATGAGATGAAGCAGACCCAAAAGTTTCATAGGTACTGAAATCAGCAAAAACAGATGCTATTACAGCAATGCTGGAAGCAATAAGCAGCAATAAAATTATATGCGTTTTTTTCATAGTCGGCTACAGAAGTATTAATGATCTATTCTGTATTTGAATGTAGCAGCAAAGTTAAGTGAAATAGACTTTTTTACCTCATCAATATTAACTATACCATAATTTAACAAAAGAGAATGCCCCAGATAGTACAAATGGGGCATCAGGACTTTATCGTCAGAGGGGATACTACATTTTGCCCTGCTGCTGACGATATGTATCATAACCTTTGTCACCATAGCTGGTAAATACTATACAGAAATGGCCAAGAAAAGCTAACGCCCATGCAGCGGTGGTCCAGGCCGGCCATGGATAAGCCCAACGGCCTGTAAGTGGCTTATCGTAAAAATACCAGGAAGCGGCAGTAGCCACTGCAAAAACAGCCAGATGCAAAAGCAGCATTGAAATTTGTTTACCGGCAGGTTTAACTTTTTTATGCATTGATTTAATTTTGAGTTGTGCAAAGATAAGGTGCAACTATGATAATTTCAAAAGAATTGATTTTGTCGTGTATAGATGTCCCAAACTTCAAGTTTTGGACATCTATACGGAAATTCAATTAGTTAGAACTGGCGATTAAACTTTTCTTATTTTACATGTTCAAATAGCAAAACAAATATGAAAACCATAAGACAAATTTGCCTGTTTGCACTCATAACTATCACGTTTACATCGTGCTTTGTAATAATACCCGGCAGGCCTCATCACCATTACCACCACTACCATCACTACCACCATGGTTAAAGATAATCAATAACATCACCTGCTTTGGCAAATTACCAAAATCCGGGTATTCACATATGTGGAAACCCCGATTTTGGCTTAATACCTATTAGTGCTATATTTACCCGGCAATTTTAAGACTGAGCGATTTTGTAAGTATCAGGAGGTTTGAAAATAAATAGGTAACATTCAATTTCAACAGATCAAATATGGATAAGATTTACAAACGGGTTTTAAGCATTGTGTCACTGAGCCTGTTCTTTACTTTTTGCCTGCCTGCCCAGAAAGCAAGTGCGCAGTATGATGATGCCTATATTTCGTACAATAATTTTTATGAGAACCTGGCGCCATATGGTATCTGGATAGACGATCCCCAATATGGTTATGTGTGGTCGCCTGAAGTGGATGGCAGTTTCCGGCCTTATTACACCAATGGCCATTGGGTAATGACCGATTATGGGAATACCTGGATATCAGACTATCCCTGGGGTTGGGCCTGTTTCCATTATGGCAGGTGGATCTTTGACAGTTATTATGGCTGGTTATGGATACCCGGTTCCAATTGGGGACCGGCCTGGGTTAGCTGGCGTTTTGGAGAAGGTTATTACGGATGGGCGCCTTTAGGTCCGGGATATGAGTTTGGATCTTCTTCCTACAATGAATATAATTGTCCTAATGACTGGTGGGTGTTCATTCCGCCACAATACTTGTATACCGGCAATTATTACCGTTACTGGTACGGACCGCATAGCAATTCTACCATCCTTCATAATACGGTTTTCATCAACAACACCTACGAAAACAACCATAATACCTATGTATCAGGTCCGAGGGTGCGTGATGTGGAACAGGTTACCGGTAAACCGGTGCAGACGATGCACCTCACCAATTCGAACAGCCTGAATACCAGTGTGCATAACAATATTGTAAAAATGTACCGCCCTGCAGAGATCAGGCCGGCGGCAACTATTAACGGGCAAAGGGCTGTACCACCTAATGCAGTAAAAGCGCCGCAGCCTGTAAGAGCTCCACAGGCGGTAAATGCAGGACAGACTACCCCACCCCAGTTCAGAAATAACGTACCAAAGGATCACGGACGACCTGTAACGCCAGGAACTAATTTCAACGAAACCGCCAAGCCTGCACAGCAGCCTGCACGCAATGACCATAATCCGTATGAATGGGATGTGAACAAGCAGCAACATAATAAAGATGACTACAGCAGGCCGGAACAAAGTCCGAACAGAGCGCCTGAACAACCGCGTCAGCAATCTGCTCCGCGTAATGAAGCGCCAAGGCAGGCTCCTTCACCACAACCTCAGCCAAGACAACAACCTGCGCCTGCGCAACAACCTCAACCAAGGCCAGCGCCTGCACCGGCACAGCCCCAACGTACCCCCGCTCCTGCTCCTAACCAGGCACCCAGGGAAAGCGGAACAAAGAGATAAAATGGTAAGCATAATAAGTACACACTAAGCCCCGGATTACGGGGCTTAGTAATTTTATCCTGTTTGATGACAAATAACTTATCAACCTGTCAACCTGTCAACCTATCAACCTATCAACCTGTCAACCTATCAACCTGTCAACCAATCAACCTGTCAACATATCAACCTGTCAACCTGTCAACATATCAACCTATCTATAGTACTCCGGCTGAAACCCGAATTTCTTTTCTCCGGCGTTGATATCAATAGGAAGATGGTTTGCTTTTGGAGGCACCATGTATGGGTAATATTTTTCGTAGGCGGTATGCGGGTTATAGCATTTATTGAAGTCCAGTACTACCTTGCCGTACTTGATATCCTTTGTTGACAAATCAAGGTACCGTCCACCGGCAAATGTTTCGTGATCATTTGACCTATCTGTGAAAGGAATAAACAGTTTATCATTGCCCAGTGGCACATTTTCCAAATTCACGAAGCGGTAAATGTTCAGTTTCAATGTGGCACCCATAAGTTCAAAGGTCACAGTTCCATAAAGGCTTACAGCCTTTCTTTTGCCGCCATTCTTATTCTCCAGCAGGAATGGTTTTGATTTTGCAGGAACAAAATCACCTTTTACATTATATTCTTCGTCTGGTGCAAAAAACCTCAGATACTTTGCCTCTTCCGGTTTTAAAGGGTGGCTGCCGATGAGCAGGGACTGCGTATATATTTCACGCCACCCGAGCAATGCCTCATTATAAGATTGGGCATTAACCATTAATGGCAGTGCCAAAGCCAATGAAAATATCCAATTCTTCAACATAAAATGAGCAATTGTTCCTTAATAAATTATTGAATGGATATATTATTTCCCGTATCCTATTCCGCAATAAATCTACTTTTATTTTGTCATCGTTCCTAATGCTGAAACATTTTCTCGCCTGCCTTTATTTCCACATGGAGGTTATTTTCCCTTGGTGGTATGGGGCATGAAAAGCCATCGGTATAGGCGCAATATGGGTTATAACTTTTATTGAAATCAAGGACAATCATTCCGTCTCTGATGTCTTTTATGCTAAGATCAATGTATCTGCCACCGGCAAATGTGGTTTCGTAGTTGGTCATGTCGTTGTACATGATGAAAAGGTCATCCTTATGTTCTGCATCCTTTATGAGATCCACGCTTTGATAAATATGTAAAGTAAGATGCTCACCTTTTAGCCCGAAATTCAGCACCCCATACTCCCTGAATGGTTTCTGTTTGCCGCTATGGGTTTGTACCAGGAAAGGCACACTACCCGGTGTTTCAGTAAATGCCGCCCACACACAATAACTACGATCAGCAGGATAAAAATCCAGGTACTTGATCTGCGATGGTTTTACCGGCTGCCGCTTTTCCGCCATCAGTTCCTCAACATACTTTTTACGGAACAGGGCAATACTATCAGCATAGGTTTGGGCGTTTACATGAATGGTAAACAACAAAATTGATAAAATACAAACAAGCAATCTCATTATAGCAATATTTAGTGCAAAATAATCACAAATGCGGTTTCAAGAGGGATTTTCCTATGGAAATTGATGAAAAAAGAAGCATATTCAGTGGCGTCCGTTGTGCCACATTTTACCAGTAGCCCCGGTCTTTAGACCGGGGCTACTGGTGTAGTCTTAAATAATGTTAACTAGACGGGGCAATGATAAATTATGAACTGACGCCGAGCCTATATTCTCCAGCAAAGTCCCTTCAGGGATTTAGGGTAAGCTCAGGGGTTTTTCTTCATGTACCGTTCCGGATTAGGAAGTTCACTAAATCCAAATTGCCGGTACAGGTCATGTGCATCCCTTGTTGCCAACATAATACTTCGCAGTTGCATTACCCAATCCAGTTCAAACAATATTTTCATCATAGCCTTGCATATTCCCTTACCTCTATGTTCTTCTACCACATATACATCAGCCAGGTAAGCAAATGCACCGTAGTCTGTTATCAGCCGCCCGAATGCAATTTGTTTATCATCTGAAACCGCTCCTATACAAAATGAATTATCAAAAGATGTTTTGACTTTTTCGAATGCTATATCCTTCGACCAATACGACTCCTCCGACAGCCACCTATGCACATCCTCCACCTTCATCAGGCTCTTATCAGTAGTTATTGTATACCCGTCGTGATTAATGGTTACTGAGTGCGTCACCGCTCCAAACTTTTAGATTTTCACTTTTCACTTTTGCCTTATTCTACTATTTCATTCCAGTTATGCGTATCAGGCAGAAGGCCTTTGCGGATATCATGCAGTTCCTTTTGCAGTTGATACATCAGTGCATCCGGTTCTGTATAACACTTATATTCTTTATGGCCTATCGCAATGATTTCAATCGGAGCAACTACGGCAGCAGTGCCGGCGCCGAAAGCCTCGACCTTGTTCCCGCTTTCAAATGCCTTTATCAATTCGTGGTAACTGATCCTGCGTTCTTCTGTTTTAATTCTTTTCTCCCTGGCCAGTGTAAGCAATGAATTCCTGGTTACCCCATCAAGTATCGTACCGGAAAGTTCAGGAGTGATCAATGTTCCGTCTATTACAAACATGGCATTCATGGTACCTGATTCTTCAATAAATTCATGGTGAATGCAGTTTGTCCATAATACCTGGTCATAACCGGCTTCCTTGGCAAGGTGAGTAGGATATAATGCACCCCCATAATTTCCACCGCATTTTGCATTACCTGTGCCGCCATCTGCCGCGCGCACATAATCGGTTTCCACTCTTACTTTAAGCGGTTTTGTATAATATTGAAATGCCGGTGAACATACCACCATGAAGAGATATTCATCTGACTCCTTTATTCCGACCCTTGCCTCTGTAGCAATCATGAACGGGCGGATATATAAAGAGCCGTCATCTTCACGGGGTACCCAGTCTGAATCAAGCTTAACCAGTTGTTTAATGGCATTAATAAATAATTTGTTTGGCACATGCGGCATACACAGTCTGAACAGGGATTTTGTAAATCGTTCATAGTGCTTTTCGATCCTGAAAATACTGATCCTGCCGTCAGCCATTGTAAAGGCTTTCATACCTTCGAAAACCGTTTGTCCGTAATGCAGGCATAAGGATAACGGGCTCAGTGTAAGGTCATGAAAGGGTGATACCCGGGCGTTCTGCCATTCGCCGTTTCTGTATTCGGCCACAAACATATGCTCAGTGGGTATCTTGCCGAAAGGTACTGATTTGGTGTCAGTTACTTTTCTTTCAGCCTGCGGTGTAATTGAAATGGTGTGTTCCATACAATTTTTATTTTTTTGTGTTAACAATAATTATTCCACCGGTATTCCTTCGGGGAAGGCGTTTCCCGGCTTTGTTTCAGTTACGCTTAATTCTCCTTTATGTTGTTTTCTGTATCCTCTGTTCATCAGGTAAACGCTGATGACAATTGTAACAAAAGCCATACCGGTATAAATATTCAGGTCTTCTTTCAGAAAAAGGTACCCTGCAATAACTGCTATCAGCGGATTGATATAGGAATAGATAGTAGCTATTCCTACCGGCAGTTTACTCAGTGCAAACATATAGGCGGCATAGGCCAGCGCCGAGCCGAAAGTAATCAGGTAAATCAAAGCCATTATGGCTTTGGTATCCCACCAGGCAAATCCGTTGTAATTGTCTGCCATAGGGCTTATAATTAACATGAATAGTCCGCCGAATAATAACTGCATCCCGGAATTGAGGAAGGGATTAACAGCATCCTCATGCCTTTTATTAATGATACTGCCCAGCGCCCATCCGCAAGTAGCAATGATGGTAGCGAATATGCCAATCAAAAACAACGGGTTGGTCATTTTAATATTGTGCAGGAATATCAGGCCCACGCCGCAGCTACCCAATAACAATCCTGCGCCTATGGTAAGGTTGAAATGATCTTTTTGGGATGAGAACAGGTTAAACAATACTGCGAAAATGGGCATCATGCTGCAGATCAATGCCGAAATACCACTGGGTATGAATTTCATACCTAATGAAACCAGCCCGTTACCCACTGTCAGCATCAGGAACCCAACCAACATCTGCCGGAGGATATTACGGGTGGATAAATCCTTCTCCTTACTTAAAAACAATGCAGCCAGAATCAGAATAATACCCCCGCATGCCTGCCTTACCCCTGCAAACAAAAACGCCGGATAATGTTGTACCCCAACTTTAATTGCCAGGTAAGTGGTGCCCCAAACTATACAAATAAACGCTAATGCAATGTAAGCCCTGGTATGTTGCGTCATAATCAATTAATAGCAGTTCCGCTTGTCATGGTCTGCCCCCGTTTCTGATGTTGAGCCTGCTGTCATAGTGAGCCTGTCAAACATCATAGTAAACTGTTGCCATAGTGAGCCTGTCGAACTACACCACAAATGTCTGAAAACTTTTTAAAACAAAACAGATACAATTTCCGTAATTTTGACCATAACAGTTTGTTTTTTTATGCCAACAATACACAATCGTAAAAGTGATCATTTATATCTCCGTATTGCTGAAACATTTGAGCACCAGATCATGGATGAGGTGCTTAAAATAGGCGATAAACTCCCTTCTGTACGCCTGCTTAGTAAAGAGCAAGGCAGCAGTGTCAGCACTATTCTGCAGGCTTATTACCACCTCGAAGGAAAGGGCCTGATAGAATCACGGCCGCAATCGGGATATTATGTGCGGTTCAATCCATCGCGTTTTCCTAAGAAAATTGAGAAGAGCAATCCGCTGCAAACAATGCGGACTAAAAACGTGGAGGCAATAATAGGAGAAGTCTATGAAGATTTCTCCCTGCATGGCGTCACCAAGTTCTCTTTAAGTGTACCTGCTCCTGAAATTTTGCCCCTGGCCAAACTGAACAAGGCTATGATGCAGGCGCTTCGCGATCTGCCGGCAAACGGCACCTCTTACGAGCAGATTGTTGGCAACGACCTGCTGAGGCGGCAGGTGGCCCGTTGGTCTATGCATTGGGGCGGCCATCTGCAACCCGGCGATCTCATTACTACTTCGGGCTGTATGAATGCCATATCCTATTGCCTGATGGCACTCACAAAGCCAGGGGATACTATTGCTGTGGAAAGCCCTGTTTATTTCGGAATGCTGCGGTTCGCGCAAAGCATAGGCCTGAAGGTACTGGAGTTGCCTACCGACCCGGATACGGGTGTGGACCCCGATGATATAAAAAATGCGCTTTTGAAACATAATATCAAAGCTTGTTTTTTAGTCACCAACTTCAGCAATCCGCTCGGCTACTGCATGCCCGACGAGCAGAAGAAAGCCCTTGTGGACTTACTATCCAGGCATGGTGTTCCGCTTATTGAAGATGACCTGTATGGCGATGTCTATTTTGGTAAAACCCGTCCAAGGTCTTGCAAATCATTCGACGTGGAGGGCAATGTGCTCTGGTGCAGCTCCATCTCCAAGACCCTGGCACCCGGTTACAGGGTAGGTTGGGTAGCCCCCGGCAAGTATTTCGACAAAGTGAAGCGGCTGAAAATGTACCATAGTATCACCAGCGCTACAGCCCAGCAGGCCGCTATTGCCAGTTTCCTTGCCACAGGCCGTTACGAATACCACCTGAGGAAATTGCGCCAGACCCTTCATTCCAACAGCCTGCAGTTCACACGTGCCATTGGTGAGTATTTCCCGGAAAATGTAAAAATGACCGCACCCAAAGGCGGCTTCATACTATGGCTGGAACTGGATAAAAAAATAGACACCTACCATCTGTACCAGGAAGCCATGCAGCATAAAATAAGCGTTGCTCCCGGCACCATGTTCACCCTCCAGGAACGTTACCAGAACTGTATGCGCCTAAGCTATGGCATGCAATGGACCCCGGAGATAGACAAGGCGTTAAAGAAACTGGGCAACCTGGTGAAGGGGATGATGTGATTCAGTTGAAAGTCGTGAGTCCCCCAGAAATGGACTTCTCTGAAGTGTTTGGCTATTTGCTTTGACAGGCTCATGTGCTTCAGCTCTATTCAGTGAATTTAATCTCAGTTATAGTTTATTATAAAAATTACATTGGTTGTACTGACATAAACGCCGGGTTGTTGTAATGAAGATATGACTAAATTTGCACTTACTCTGAATATTTCAGTCCCGTCTGTGTTTAGTGACCCGGTTGCATAAAGATTGGTAGTGAAACCACTAAATGTCATTTTTGCCCCTTCAGGACCTGTGATATCGGCTCGCTCTGGTAAAGTTACAGTATACAGATAACCCGGCTCGCCACATAGGGCTATAATTGCAATTGTCTTAATATTAATTGATGCCGGGTGTTTAGTGGCATCGTTTGGCATACGGATACAAATTGGGGCAAATGTGATTTTCCCATTTGCAGAAGTTGAAATTTTATTAATGGGGTCTTTCATAATCTCGATCAAACTACTGGAAACAATGACTTCGGCTGATGCTGAAGCTGTATCTCTTGTTTGTCCAAATGAACAGGTTGTACTTGTAAGAAGTAGAAAAGTAATGAGTATATTTTTAGAATCAGATATCATTATAGATAAGTGAGTATAAAATAATTTTATTAACAAACGTAGTTTTTTTAATCGGTTGAAAAGATGAGCAAAATCAGTTTTAGCGTTTTTCAGTTGTTGCCGGTGTCCTCACCGGCTGCCTCCAGCAGGAATAGCCTCTAATTATTGTCTCATCGTAGTTTATTCAAACTTTCGTATCTTGGTTTGACAATGTTCATTTATTGTATTTCATAGTCACATGGTGAAAAATGCATCTCTTATTCTTATTACCCTTTTATTCCTTTCCGGCTGCCACCATCAGGCCGCTAACCCGCCTTCTGCATCAAGAGTAATAAGTGCGGAAGTGCTCGGTCACACACTCACATTTTCCTGTTCAGCACAGTTCGCAGGTGCGATAAGCTCACTGACATGGAACGGAAAAGAATTTATCAACACCGACGATCATGGCCGTGAGTTGCAATCGGCATCAAGCTTTGATGGCCTCGGAGAATGTTACAATCCAACAGAAGCAGGCGGTGAAGCAGATTGGGCACAGGATACCTCCACCAGCAAAGCTCTGTACTTTTATACCTATGGCAACCAAATAAAGTCGTCCACACAAATGGCATTCTGGACCCGGATTAATCAACCTTATCCGCTGGGCTGCGGTATTGATACCGGTATCAAAGTTGCTCAGAATACTACCAACCTGTCGAATCATATATTGACAAAGCAGGTCACCATCGGCTATTCCGGCATTTCCAACGCCATCGAATTCCTGGTCACCTATCATGTGCCGGACCATCACACATCCGCCACCTTTGAAAGCCTCACAGGCTACCTCACTCAGGATTTTTCCTCCTTCTGGACATTTGATCCTGCTACGCAAACTTTACATACTCTTTCAGTCGGCCCGGGTGAGCAGCCTGTACCTGTTATTCTGTCCACAGCCGATTCCCAATATGCCATGGGCATTTATAGTCCCGACCTCCCGCAGCCATCACCCTGGAATCACATGGGATATGGCCGGTTTAATTTTTTCGCCCACAATACCATGAAGTGGAATGCAGTCTTCCGAAGATACGATACACCTGCCGGTGATTACAGCTTTCGCTTGTACGTGCTGGTTGGCTCGCTATCAGATGTTACAGTGGGGATGACATCGGTGTATCATAAATTTTATCCGTGAGGTGGAAGCGAATATAGGCAACGACAGTCATTGCCTCCAGCCACCCGCGGCGAATTAGTCTGAAGACAAACGCCGCACTTTTTTTTTATTTTAGGTAGACTAAGGGGAAACAGGGATAACTATTTTTTACTTTTTAATCTTAATATATTTCATTTCAAATGCCTATATTTACGTTGCTTTTAAAACAGCACTATTCAAAATGAAAAAAATACTAATCTCCTTAACAACAGCATTATTAACCGCACCAGCAATCAATGCTCAGATTACGCTGAATAGCAGCAGCTTTACATCCACTTTTGCAGGCACTACTGATACTCTGCTGAATTCCGGTGCCGGGGTTACTTATCCTGCCCTTGCACCAGCAGCATCCGCCAACTGGGACATGAATAGTGCGGTGCTGGCTACGCCGGTAGCTTATGGCTATAATGTTGCGCCTTATACTGCCGCGTTCAGTTCTGCACAGTTTGCTGACAGTGTCTCCCTGACTTTTACCACGTATTCTTATATTGCCAATATTGAAAAGGGTTTTACAACTACTGGCTATGAGCAATATGGTCAGCACATTAACAGGCAAGCCATTCTCCTGACTACTGGTGCAACTGATAGTTTGATATTTAATGCACAAAATATGGTATACAGCACCCCTTATATGCTACTTGGTTTCCCGGCTACCTATAATGCTCACTGGTCTTCTTCTTTTAGTGATTCATTAACCTTTTTGCTTGATGTGACGCTCGCATCATTCCATAATACACCGGCTGCTTTGAAATCATCGGTTACTGAAACAGATACCGTAGTTGGTTGGGGAGAAATGAAGGTTAAAGAAACTTCGGGTTCAAGCAGTAAATACCAGCTAGTGTCATGTCACACATACTATGACGCATAATTTTTGTACCTTTGTGCAAAAACTATGGAAAAGTACAAGGTTACACTAACGGAGCAGGAAAGGGATGAATTGCTGTCGATAACTAAGGGCGG
>CAIMDZ010000120.1 GCA_903839875.1 uncultured Bacteroidota bacterium | reverse complement strand
TACCGGAATAATGCCATGACCTAAAATAATTCCAGTGGGTCAGCATGCCGGAATCACTTTTTTAAGGGTGGGTCAACATCACCGGAATGGTGGGTCAACATAAAACGGAATGGTGGGTCAACATGCTCCGGAATTTACAGTTTGCATCGCTGCGAACATTGATTACTCGATTGATGCCATATACATTGTAAAGGCAAAAGACATAAACATATTTCCAAGTACTTCGGGACGTTTTACCGTTAGACATGCAGTCTCCGTAATAAAGGATGGGAAGTATCCAAGTGGCAATTTGTATTTTGCGACTTGTGTAGAACTTTTTGAAAAGGGTCACGTGTTAAAAGTACCGAATGATCAAATGCTTACCGAATTACTTAGATAGCTGGCTTTTAAATGTGCACATTGATAAAAATATTTAACGATTGGTAACAAAATGAGCAAAATTTTCATATCACCCGTTGGGTCTCTTTAAGCAAAGCCTTGTGTGGCACCAAAGGACCCGATGGTATCAAGGGATCTGCATCTAATGTTTTTCTTACACACTGCGTTATAAATGCAACTCAATTCAGTAATGCCCTTTGAGTGAATAAATATAAATGACGCCGTCTTCAAGCGCATAGATTACCTGGTCTTCTCTATCAAGCCGTCTCGACCATTTGCCGGAAAGTTCGTGTCGCAGTGGTTCTGGTTTGCCGATACCTGTCCAGGGGTCTGCCACTATGGATTTGATAATTGTGGCTATTCTTTTCAGGATTAGTTTGTTATTGGTTTTTTGCCAATACTGCAAATCTGCCCTGGCTTTTGGAAGAAGGATTATTTCCATAAATTATCCAACTCTTCGATGGTTATTTTTTTTCCTTTACCCGCCTTCTTGTCTTTATCACCCTGCAGAATAGATTCTACAAATTCAGGATCGTATGGCGACTTTGTATTTGCACTAACTTCAAATTTAATATTAAGAGCATTCATAAATGCCTTTAATGCCTCAAACTTGTCGTTGCTGGTGGGATGAGCGATTATGGTACCGGTTGTTTTCATCATTACAAAGTTGATGATTTTTTTTTAAACAGAATGTAAATTTTTAATGCCAAACAAAAATCCGATGATGAACTGTGCCTTTTAAAGAGCGTTTGTACCCCTTTTTAAAATTACCCGTATATTCTAAACGATACATTATTTCTTCAGGTCGGAAAATAATTGTTCTAAAGAACCCGCCTTGCGTCGTAGTTCGATACCTACAGCATCGAACTCATTATCAATACATTTTGCTATAAACGTGTGACCCTTTCGGGGTCATTTTTTCTTAAGTTATACTTCTCGCGGGATAGGTGTGTGCAAGAAAAAGGTTTCACGCAAAGGCGCAAAGGCGCAAAGATGCGAGTAATAAATTTTTTTAATAAACGCTTTATGAAGTTGCTAAGCTCGCAAAGCCCGTAAGTATAAATGCACTATTTTACCCCGACTACAGTATAAATACAGGAAACAGCGGTCAGGGGCCCACTCCCCTTACTTCTCCGCCTTCGGTCTCACTCCCCCTTCCCATCCGCTGAAGTAGCCGTGGCGTTTGGTAGCTTCGGCCTTGAGTTCGGCAGTCATTTTATTTAACTCTTCGAGTTTTATGGCGCTGGTCTTAGTGACTACTAATGCATAGAGTACGGGTTTATTATTTGATGTTGTGCGCTGTTTGATTTTATAACCGGCAGTAACTGCAAATTCTTCGAATGAACTTCTTGCAGAATCTGAGTAGAAATAAAGGTCGAAGTTTATTTCCCTTGGCTTGGTGAGGCTGTCGCCATTTTTCGCCATGCCTGAGATGATCTTTTCATTGTCCATCCAGTTAAGGGTGGCATCATCGGGGTAGAGAAAGGTTCTGTAAATTTTCCATTCTGGGTCTGGCTTGATGTTTATAGCAAACTGGTAATCCTTATACGTCCGGTTATACAATCTCCTTATGGCACTGCGAATTGCGGATGTATCTTTTACATAATAATAATTTAACCTTTCGCAATTGTAGGTGAACGTGCCTGCAAGTACATGTGGCGTAACCCCCATGAGGAATGTACTAGTAGCCCCGAGGATTTCTTCCAGTTGATTGATCTCTTCTTTATCAGGTATTCCGTTCTTATCACATTTTTGCGCACGGGGGCCGGTGATCACCAGGTAAGGATAACGTGTATCGGGGGCCGTTTCCATAAGACCCATGTCTATCAGCACTGATCCGGGCCTGCCGCCAAACTTTGCAACATAAGTATCCCAATGTTCATTCTGGCCACGGACAGAGCAAAAGAACAGGGTACAGAGTAATGTTTGCAGGATTACAAATCGTTTCATTTGCCAAAATAAATAAATAAGTACCAGTTGCCGGCTGACTTTAGGAAAGATTTGTGAGTGATGTCATTCGGGGGTTAAAATTAAGCACGAGCTATACATCAGGCGGCAATGTCATAACTAAAGCGATTTTATTATTTTCCACACCACATTCAACCCTTTCAGGGTTGACCCGTATTATTGTTTTCCCGCCGGTTTCACCGGCGGCTATTCACATTGAAGTCCTTCGGACTTCCCTATTGGGATTTTAACTCAGTTAGCTACAATCTGAAATGCACCCAAACCAAACGTTCCGAGCTATTGGTTCGCAAAATGGAATGCAAGAAACATCCCCCTCCCGATGGAAAATCGCATACGCGTCAAGTTAAACAATGCCTTAAATTGGCGAAAGGCTTACCAGTAAAGCATTTTAAGGTAATAGCGTATATTCGGATAGATCAATATTCTCAACAGAGACACCCCTAACCCCTCTCCAGAGGGGAAGTGTTCCGTACCCCTATTTTCCATCCCGTCAGCTATTCAAAAACAGGCTAAAAAGCCCTGTACTTGTAAATTTCATGCATTTTTTTGTTCTTAGCTTGATGCGTATACGATGGAAAATCGGTATAGACTTTCCGCCAGCGCAAGTGGCCAAAGTTGTGATTTTTAGGACGCAACGCGGATGACGGGGCTACATTACCTGATCAATGTTACGTTGCCTGTTTTGTGAAATAATTTGCCTGTATTGGTTACTGCTTCTACCTGGTACACATAGACATCGTAAGGTTGGGGTACTCCTTTGTATTTACCGTCCCAGCCTTCTTCTATGTTGGATGTTTCAAAAACCTTGTTACCCCAGCGATTAAAAATACGGAAGTAATGAAGGGTAGCTTCGCCTCTTCTTAATAACAACAGCTTGTTGTTGATTCCTGCACCGGGAGTAAAGGCATTCGGTATATCAAGTAAGGAAGAAATATCGAAGTAGATACTGATAGAATCTTCTGCTTTACAACCCCATTCAGTCGTTCCGTAAACAATGTATTTTGTGCTGACGGCTGGGGTAGCAACCGGGTTTGAAATATGATAATAATCCAGGCCGGCAGGCGGGAACCACGTAAAATAAGTACAATTCGTTTGCGGGTTGATCTGGTAAGATTCTCCGGGATAGAGTTTCACTGAATCACCAAGGTAGATGACACCGGCAGGATGAACCACAATATTGGTACTAATTTTATCAAGGCATCCAAAGGCACTTGTGACAACGGCAGTGTAGCTAATATTTGTATTTGCATATGCCCAGGGTGTAGCAGATGTGGAGTCATTTAAATACATACCCGGATGCCAGCGATAGGATACACCACCAGTCGGCTGGATTTGAACAGAATCGTGCGGACATAAGTTAAAGGTGGTATCGAGGAAGGCGAAGTTTCCGGGATGCACAATTATAAATGCTGAGTCCAGCGATGAGCAACCTGCGGGTGTGGTGACTGAAAGATATAACATCGTATTGGCAAAAGTGTCGGCTTTAAATATTATGCTTGACATCGTAGAATCATCGAGTTCAAAAGCGGGTGTCCAGGAATAGGCATAATGCGTATACCAGTTGGGACTCACTGTAGCATGAATATGCAAAGTATCGAACTGGCAAACAGATTTGTTGCCACCGGCAAAAATCACAGGATTGGGCTGAACATCTATGTATAAAGAATCCTTTACATCAGGGCAACCGGGCATGGAAATGACTACATAGTACATTGCAGAAGTATCGGGAGTAATAACGGGGTTTTTAAGGGTTGAATTGGGGATACCAGCAGTAGGAGTCCACTGAAATGTGGCTGCTGGATTGGCATTCATGAAAACAGGAACGGATTTAAGTCTGCAAATTGCAGTATCACCATTAAATAAATGAAAAGTATCGGCGGCAACAGTTACCAGGACGGTATCGAACCCTGTGCACCCGCCATCAGTAACAGCCAGCCAATAAGCGCCGGATGTAGTAACGGATATGCTGGGAGCTGTGCTGCCGGTATTCCAAAGATAGGTGGGCGCAGTATAAGTGACGGAAGACTGCAATGTAAAAGTAGCACCGCCAAAACAGTGCGAAGTATCCGGACCGAGATTGACAGCCGGTAACGATCTTACCAGTACATTTTCCGTGTCTCTTACAGTACATGGGCCATTGGTAATATCAACCCAATAACTACCCGATGAATTGACTACAATTGAAGAACCGGTTGCGCCCGTGCTCCATGTAAATGTGGAACCGGGTGGCGCTGTGGGTGTAAGCGTAATGCTATTCCCAAAACAGAAAGAGGTATCATTACCCAATGAACCGGGGCCAACTATCAGGGTAATATGAGTAGTATCACTTTTATACCAGCAGGCGTTTGTTGTTGTGGACCAATAAGTTCCGGCGGTTGGTACAGTAATGGATGGAGTAGTGGCGCCGGTGCTCCATGTATAGGTACCTGTGGAATCAGCATATAAACTAACGGGCATAGAACAGACTACAGTGTCTTTACTGGAAGTGGAACCGGCACTGCTTATGACAACAATAGATTTACAATAAACAAAAGGACCGGAATCGTAGCCCATATCGCAGAACAGGGTGATATTGTAGATACCCGGCGCCAGGAAAGTATAGGTCTGGTTTGGGTTATAATAGTTGATATATGCAGGTGTTACGAAATTCAAAGGAAAGAACTTGTGGATAGACCCGGTATAATCTACGAAAAGGAAACAGAAAGAATCGTTGTATGCGCATGGTGTGCAGGCATTAACAGTACCGATACCAGTGCTGCCGAGATCAGTAAAGACAGGATTGTTGGTAATATTGCCGGCAAAATCAAGCTTTAAAATATCGCCTGTTTCATTACCCATATAGCCTATTAAATGGCCCTGGCAATCATTGAGCAGGTTGATGTAGCGGGGTAAATGTATCATGCCGGGAGGGCTTGGCAGTAAGGTTCCTGTTGGTGTATTATTCAATAAATTTGCGCCAAAATCATAGCGGCTTATTTGTCCGGAAATAAGGCTGGTTACCAGCATGTACCAAAGTCCGCCCTGCTCGTAGAGGCTGAAATTACATGGATTACCCACACCGCCAACATTCGGAATATCAGTAATAACCGGCGGATTAGTAAGGGAGGACCCAAAATCAAAACGGCTGACACCTGCGTTACGGTTAGCTATGAAAGCAATCCAGTTGCCATTATAACGTTTGATCGTCACCTGGTGTGTCCAGAACATATGGGTAGGATAAGCGGTAACTGTAACCGTAGGAGTTGAGGACAATGATGCACCAAAGCTCATTACTGCCATGGAATTATAATCAACAACAAGCCCATACCATAAACCGGTAGCTGTATCTTTTACAATATCAATACACTCCTGATCACCACCAGACATGCCGAAGGTACCGAGGTCTGTAGCAACAGGTGTGCCTGACATACTCGGTCCATAACTTAGCCGAAGTATATGCTCGGTAAAATAATCGGTTACAAAGCAATAATAATTGGCGCCGTCTTTACAAAAAGCAGTCCATGTAGGATTGGTCAGGCCACCCGAATAAAACGTTGTTACCGGAGAGATTGGCTGATCCACACTAACAGGGCTGAAATCCCAGGAATAGGTGGTTGCTGTTTTTGGAGTAGTAAAGGTAACAGGTACCCCAACACAAACAGTATCAGGCGCAATAATCTGGGCGCCGGTAGTTAAAAAAAGAAAGCAAAAAACCAGTGTAAATAAATTTTTCATAACGTCCATTCAGGATAAAAGTGATATTTAATCGGCAAAATTACCTCACAAAAGGTAATATACGGTATAAAAGACATAAAAAAATTGGTAAAGGTTTGTAAAAATCGAAATAATTAATAGCAAATACGAATCTTTTTATAAAAAATATCCCCGACGAAAAAATTACCAGGGATATTGTAGTGTAAAAATTTGGTAGTGTCTCAGTTTGAATTTTTGCTTCTCTGATTACGGATGTACATAAATAATACTCCGGAGAAGATTATTACAAAAAGTGCAGTAAACTTATATAAAGATATGCTACTACCTGAACCTGATAAATGAATATAAATTCCGAGAGCGCAAAGCACACCAAGTAATAAAGATGGCAATAATAATTTTCTAAGTCCCATCTGCTTAGTTTTTATTTCATAAAAGTAATAAAAAGGCTGAAATCGCAGCTCTATTCTTGTTCGATTTGATTATTCGTTTTATACTTACCTCTTTTCTAAATATTTATTATATACTATCGTACTAAAGTTACATTGCCATTCTTCCGGAATATGTTTCCGGTATTAGTAACAGCCTCAATCTGATAAACATATACACCATATGGTTGAGGCACGCCTTTGTATGTCCCATCCCACCCCTCATCAATATTTTTTGTTTCAAATACCCTATTTCCCCAACGGTTAAATATCCGGAAGTAAGTGAGGGTTGCCTCTCCTCTCTTCAATAAGAGCAATTTATTATTAATTCCGGCTCCAGGAGTGAATGCATTTGGCAAAGCCAGAATTGATGAAATGTCGAAATAAATACTAATAGAATCTACTGCGTCACATCCCCATTCTGTTTTACCATGTACAACGTATTTTGTACTTACCTGTGGTGTAGCAACCGGGTTTGAGATGTAAGCATAATCGAGTCCGGCAGGCGGGAACCAGCTAAAGTAGGTACAGTTCGTCTGCGGATTGATCTGGTATGATTCACCGGGGTATATTTTCACTGAATCACCAAGGAATATTTGTCCGGCAGGGCGGATAATTACATTGGCATGGATGGTATCAAGGCAACCAAAGGCATCAGTAACAATTGCAGTATAACCTAACGATGTGATAGCATGAACCCATGGCGTAGCAGTAGTTGAGTCACTTAAATACAGTCCGGGATGCCAGCGATAGGATACCCCGCTACCTGAAGGCTTCAACTGAACAGAATCGTGCGGACATAAATTGAAACTGGAATCCAACGATGCAAAATTTCCGGGATGCACAAAAATTTGTGCAGAATCAATTGATGAGCATCCAGCCGGAGTAGTAACGGTTAGAAATAATTTTGTGGCAGGACCTGCCCTGAAAATAACCGTAGACATAGCAGAATCATCCAGGTTGGCGGCAGGCGTCCAAGAATAGGTATAATGGGTGTACCATGCAGGATTGACAAAGGCATGGAGGTGCAGGGTATCAAATTCACAGACCGATTTATTTCCACCAGCAAAAATTATTGGGACAGGCTGTACATCAATATAGAATGAATCATTAATATCCGGGCAGCCGGCCAAAGAAATAGTAACATGGTACATAGCAGAGGTATCGGGCGCGATAACAGGGGTTCCGATATTTGGGTTTGCAATACCTGCAGTCGGCAACCACTGGAAAGTGGCCAAGGGATTTGAATTAAGGAAAACGGGTATCTGCTTACCTCGGCAAATGGCAGTATCATTATTAAACAATCTGAAGGTGTCATAAATAATAGTGACATTAATGGTATCTGCCCCTGCGCATCCGGCAACAGTGACCTTCAGCCAGTAGGTGCCGGAAAGAGAAACAGAAATCGAGGGCGTTGCAGCAGCGGTGCTCCAAAGGTAGGATGGCGCTGTATATGGAATAGAAGATTGAAGCGTAATAGGCAAGGCCATGCAACTAAAAGTATCAGGGCCTAAGTCAACTACCGGGTGTGGAGATATTGTAACATGGATAGTATCTGCAGCAGTACAAAAACCATTATACACCTGTAGCCAGTAGGCGCCTGTCGTTGAAACCGTAATAGTATTTGTAGTATTGCCGGTACTCCATAAATAGCTGGACCCGGGGGGCTGAACAGAAGAAAGTACCAATGAATTGCCAATACAAAATGCTGTATCGTTACCGAGGTTTATAACGGGCAGGGGGATGTAATTAACGCGGTAGGTATCAATCAAAGTGACGCAATGATTATTGTTATAAACCCAGTAAGTGCCGGTAAAAGGAGCTAAAATGGAGGCCGTTGCTGCACCCGTATTCCACAGATAAGAAACATAGCCGGGCGTTGCATAGAGTGTAATTGGCGCTAATGCAATACATAAGGTTGTATCCTTGCGGGCAGCAGTGGTATCGGGTACTTTGACAGCTATATAAACACTGTCTTTGGCAATGCAAATTTCCTGGAAAGTAATATCGTCAATGGCAAAATCATTACCTGAAGAAGTTGTGTTATTATCATAGATGCAGATGGTGGCAGTAGTGCTTACGCCACTATTCCACACCTGGAAAAAATTTGTCCAGACACCCGGCGCTGAAGAAATGGTTGCAGGCACTCCAAGCAAAACGCCATTGATCTTAAACTGCATTATTGGCACATCCGGGCCAACGGTTACAGAAGAACAATTAGCAATCCAGGCTGAAAAATCATAGTCAGTGTTGGGAGTAACCGGGATTGTTTCGCACCATACATCCGTTGGAGTAGGCCCACCATTAACGATCAGCATATTTCCGGTACCGGTTGTATGGTCGCCCATTGTGGTAAATCCGGTGTGTACGCCAAATGGGTTAGTATAAACCGAATAATCCCCTTCAATTAAGGTAGTACTTGGCGGTGGCGAGTAAATATATGAGCTGGTAAAACCAACGTTTCCGGCACTGAAATCACCATTGTAAACAAGGTTAAATGGTATGAGTGATTTAACATTCAGGTGATAATAACCTGAGGTGGTACCAACGGTAAGAGTGGGTGAAAGTATTGTAGTACCCGATAGCCCTGTGGCAGGAGACCAGGTATAACTTAAGATTGAATCAGTTCCGATAATGGTTGGTGACAGAACTACCACATCACCTGCACAAGGGTGTAGAGAATCTACAAGACTGATAGAATTGCAATTATTGGTACAAGAATAAGCAGCACAAGCGCCGTAACTCTCCGAAACCAATGAGTTTAATAATCCTGCAGAAGAAACAGTTCCGTAAATTTCCAACCCTGTTGGATTCGTAACCACAGTTACTTCGTTATAATTAAATACCTTGACATTAATATTATGCGTTCCGGCAGGGAGGAAGAAAGTATTGGTAAAATGTGAAAAAGTGCTAAAAGTTGTCGGAGATGCGATAGCAGGCTGCGAGAAAGTAGTTAGGATTCCATCTACATCAATAGAGGTAATATAGTTGTCATCAGCAACCCAAAAATCAAGTTTAATGGAGTCATCGGTGCAATTACGGAAAGGCCGTGTGCAAATCATTTCATAAACCGTACCAGTTGGTCCGGTACCATCGGTAGTATATGTGTTTGAATTGAGGCAACTGATCCAGCCGCCAGGTGTCCCGACAGGGTCTGATATCCAGCCTCCAAGCATTGTAATAATATCTGCTGCTGCGCCGGGAACCACCTCAATAAGGCCGGGGGTAAGCGCGGCGGCAATACCCGGCGATTCGTATGTAATCTTCCAGTGCGGGTCAGGAACAGGGGTACCTCCATTGGCGCCGCCCGGAATGGCAAGGCCAGTGAGGGGATCGTAACCGGTATTTATGACGAGCGAATTAGTAAGACATTGCGCATTTGCGTTTAGCCTGCCAATAACCAACAATAAAAGAAGTAAGTATTTATTCATCGTAGACGCATAGTAATAATGAACTTTAAATTAACAGACAGATCAAACTGGTCTATTGGTTGGAAAGATAACCATAAAAATTCATATCACAAAGAATCGCGCTCAATGCTAATAAATTCAGGCAATACTCATACTCCATGAAGATAAATAAAATTATTTTAAGGAATTGAAGAATATTCACTTTATTCATTCGTGTTTATCCTACCTAATCAGGCGTGATAATTAAAAATGGATAAACAGCATCCGGGTGTTATTTTTGATCCCGCTTATCTATGAAACGAATCTCCACTCTTTATAAAAATGCCTACAGCGGATTTGCTCCTGCTACCTGGTGGCTGTCGGTGGTAATGCTGATAAACAGGAGCGGAACGATGGTGGTGCCCTTCATGACTTTATACCTTACCCAAACCTATCATTACAACATAGGCAAGGCAGGAGTAGTGATGGCATTATTTGGCGCGGGGGCTATTTGCGGCGGAATTATTGGAGGCAAACTAACCGACAGACTGGGCTTTTATTATGTACAGTTAGTCGCATTATTGTCTGGCGGAACCATGTTTATTGTACTGGGCCAGATGAAGAGTTATGAATCAATCTGCATTTGCAGCTTTTTTCTGTCACTACTCAATGATGCATTCAGGCCTGCAAATGCTACCGCCATTGCCCACTATAGTAAAGAACAAAACCGAACCCGGTCCTTTTCACTGAACAGGTTAGCTATAAACCTGGGATGGGCGGTTGGTGGCGCCGTGGGTGGTTTTATCGCATCAAGAAACTACCACCTTCTTTTCTGGATAGACGGATTTACAAACATAGGCGCTGCTATTTTATTGAGGTATGTATTAGCGCCATCTAAAAACAGCCAGACGCCTCCAAAAAAGGATTTCAAACAAAAGGTCATAACCAACTCTGCATATGCCGATAAGCAGTATTTAGTTTTCATATTACTCACGGTTCTTTTTGCATGCATGTTTTTCCAGCAGTTTTCAACAATACCGGTATTCTTCCTGGTAAAATTGCATTTAACCCCTTTTTTCATCGGACTTACTATGGCGCTTAACGGGTTTATCATCGCATTGTTTGAAATGGCCCTGGTTTTTAAACTGGAGCAACAAAAGAAGAATTTACACTACATCACAATAGGTGTAGTGCTATGCGGCGCGGCTTATGTTATATTCAACCTTTTGCCGGGAGCACACTTGCTTGCGTTACTGTCTATTGTTATCCTTACTGCAGGTGAAATGCTCTCGATGCCCTTTATGAATACTTACTGGGTAAGCAGAACGAACAATGATAACAGGGGACAATATGCGGGTTTATATACAGTTGCCTGGTCTATAGCCCAGGTAGCAGGTCCTTATACAGGCTCGCAAATAGCCGAACATTTTGGGTTCAAAACGCTATGGTGGGTAATCGGTGGGGTAAGTATAGTTGCAGGAATAGGGTTTAAATACCTGCAGCATAAAAATGATTAAGCAGCCTGGTGAATATCTCCTATACTTCACGGAGTATAGATCAATGCAAAAAAAAATCACGCAAAGTCGCAATTATCACCTTGATAGTGACCAGATTATTGCGTTTTTAAGCTCATAAAACCCGTACATTAAATGCACTATTTTACCCCCTTTACCGCAATGTCATTAACTTAAATGGATTAGGTGTTTCCCATACCACATTCAACCCTTTCAGGGTTGACCCGTATTATTGTTTTCCCGCCGGTTTCACCGGCGGCTATTCAGATTGAAGCCTGCCGGGCTTCCTTAAGTTAATGACATTGCCCTTTATAGTATAATTCAAAACCCACACGTTCAATACTGTTGATAAAATCAGCAAGAGAAATATCATTTTTATGAACTGAATTTTTAACAATTTCACTTGATTTTTTCCATTTTCAGCAATATGCCATCCGATTTTATTCAAGCTTTCACCAGTTGAATCTTAGTTGTTAATAAGTAAAAAATATTGGTATACCCATGCTCAATGTTTTTATTTAAATATGCGAATAGAAAATAAATAATTAACAATTTCCGCCATTTACGCTTTCCAATTAATGGAAAAATTTTCCATTTTATGGATATTATATATATTTTATCTATTTGTAAATCATTGATTATAAATATATTAATGAATAGGCGCGATAATTGCGTATTAATATTCAGATCAATAAACCATTTAGAACATTATTTATGAGAAAAACAATTCTTGTGCTTGGAGGTGATGGATATTATGGCTGGCCTTTGGCTATGAAAATTGCAATATTGCACCCTGATGAAAAGATAATTATTGTTGATAATGAATGGCGCAGGAATATTGTTAAAAGCTATGGATTTCAAACATTGATACCCATTGCAAAACCGGCAGAACGCATAGAAGCATTCAGCAGGATACATGGCCAAACTAATCTTCAGTATATACGATTGGATGTAAATAACAGCAGACTGGAAGAGATTATTGAATTCGAAAAACCACATACAATATTCCACCTGGCACAGCAATGTTCAGCCCCATATTCGATGAAAGGGCTGGATGATGCATTGTTTACAGTCCGGAATAATGAAGAAGGCAATATGCGCCTTTTATGGTCTGTGCGCAAACATGTACCCAATGCACACATCATAAAACTTGGATCATTCGGCGAATATGCACAGGGTGGCATAGATATAGCTGAAGGATATTTTTTCCCAAGGCATAAAGGCATTGAAGCAACAAAAAGAATGCCCTATCCGCGGGAAGCAGACGATATTTATCATATTTCTAAAATAAATGACTCTAATTATGTGGCAATGGCATGCCGTGTCTGGAATTTAAGAATAACTGATGTGATGCAGTCAACCATATTCGGTTTTATTACAGAAGAAATGGCCGGCTGTGAAAAACTATATACCCGTTGTGATTATGATCATATTTTCGGCACTGTAGTTAATCGTTTTCTAACTCAGACTGTATATGGGCATCCATTAACCGTGTATGGTAAAGGCAACCAGCGTACCGGACTGATGGCGCTGAAAGACTCTGTTAATTCTCTTGTTTCATTCATAGAAGATGTACCACCAACCGGAACGCATAAAGTTGTAAATCATGTTACCGAAACAAATTTTTCTATAAATGAACTAGCTTCGACAATTAAAAGCATAGCATATGAAGAGGGTTATGATGTAAAGATCAAACATACACATGACCCAAGAAAGGAACAAATTGACACTAAACCAGTATATGGTATTGATACCGGATTCAGCGGTCACGAGACCCTTCATTCCCCGTTCGCGGATGTAGCCAAAGAAATGCTGGAAATAATTGACCGGTTTAAAGACAATATTTCAGAGAACTTATTTATTCCAAGTATTAAATGGTCAGATGATCTGCGTAAAGTCAGAAAACAACCTTCCTTATTTGAAACTGTTGCTATAGATGATGATAATTATTGGGCGCATTTCAGGGAACAGAATTTTCAATCTGAAAGGATTAATCTGAACCCCGGCACACTTGGAACAACCTCAGCTCCTGTTAAACAAATAAGATATAACCAGCATTCATCAAAAAACTTTGAGGGTTTTCCATTGGGCAGTTATGAACATGGGAGAAAAAGCCATGGCGAGATTAAATCATTATGTTCTGAATTATGGCCTTCTCCTGGTTACGAGTTAACCGTTACTCACAGCACGTCTCAAACTGTTAACCTCCTGGCGCTGGCTATGATCAGAAAATTATACCGTGTATCCAAACCTCCTTTTAAAATTTTCACAACTACACATGAGCATGAAGGCGGTATTGGATGTTTTGAAAATTTACCTGAATTTGAAGTTCATTATATTGATGACGACACTCTTGCAGACCCGGAAGCAATGGCTTACAAGCTATTGGAAATGAAACCTCAGCTTGCTTTCTTTTCACATGTTTTTTATGACACCGGTAATGTATCCTCTGCTGAAGAATGGATGGCAATAGTGCGCAAAACTGTGCCTGATTGCAAGATTATTCTGGACGCCGCGCAATCACTTGGATTATACACCATACCTTTTGGTGAAGCTGATGTAGTAGTTACCAGTACCCATAAATGGCTTTATGGCCCGCATGGCGGCGGATTGATGTGGATGAAAGTTGAATTTTATGACTGGATTGAAGGTATTTTCTGGAGTGGCCACGGGCTTGGCTATAATGCTGATGTTGCACCTTTAAGTATTCCGGGAGGACAGGATTTTCAAATGTATCCGGCAATAGAAGAGTCTCTCAAATTATTAAAACAAACAGGACAGGGCACCATACTTGCACGATCTGACTATCTGAGAGCCCATTTCCAAAGAGATCTTCATGAAATGTTTATGACTTATGGTGTTGAGCATGTTTTTCTAAACAATGAGTATTGTTCTCCGGTAATATCCCTGGCTTTTACCGACTTCGATCCGTATCCTTTATATAAATACCTTAATGATCAACAGGTACATACCAAATGTATTAAGAGCCATAAGGTATCTGGCACTATGTATCATATTCTCCGGATAGGTATCCCTTATTTTGAAACATGGGAAAGGCTGCATTATGTGCTCAGCCAGGTAGAACAATATCTTGCGGAAAATGTAACAGCAGAAATGGTACTGGTGTAAGTTTATTCAATACTCAGATAAAACCAAAAGGAATATTATCGGAATACCCATAGAGTTTTGAAGGCCATCAAATGATGGTCTTCTTTTTGTCCCTGATTTGAGCAAATACTATTAGATTTACAATCAAGGTACCCGATTTCCATAATGATGCTTGTGGTAAATAAAAACAAATCTTCGCTATTACAACAATTGTTTGCACTATTATTTAGTGTGACCTTAGTTACCATTAATATTCTGCGAATTGTAAAAGTTCCAATTACAATAGATGAAAACGGATATGACCCCTATGAAAGTTATGCCGAGCTGTGGCAGAGCGCAAGAGGTCATGCCAATAACCACATGCTTCATTCAATAATCAGGAAATTCCTTGTTGAGCATTTTTCAGGAGACATTATTTTTTACAGATTAGACAGCCTGTTCGCGCAGATTCTATTCCTTGTTACTACTTATTTAATATGCCGCTTTCTGCTTAAAGATGTCTTTTGGCTGCTTCTTGGTTTTTGTTTTTTAAACCTTATCAGTCCATTGATTTTTCAATTCTGGGGGCTAAGCCGGGGCTATGCCCTATCGCTGGCTTTTATGGTGCTGAGTATTTATTGCCTGTTAATTTACCTAAGGAATAATAAGTTAAGCCTGCTGTGCCTGGCATACATTACTGCAATTTTGTCGGTCTACAGCAATTTTGGTTACCTGAATTATTTTTGTTCTTTGGCGGCGGTAGTTCTGCTTCACAATTTTATTTTCAAAAAGCCGGACCGCCGGAAAAATTTAATTAAAGAACTTTTGATAACTGCTGTTGCCGCGGGCGTCCTTGCCGCAATAATAAAAAGACCTCTTATCAATGTGTGGGAAAACGGGGAAATAATGTATATGGGCAGAAACGGCTTTATGGAGGATACCATAAAATCGTTAGTCAGAGACGGGTTATTTATTTCGAATATCACTGCGGTTAATATACTCTCATGGGTGGTGGCAGCCATTGTCTTTGGGGAAGGGATATACTGGTTGTATACTTATTTTAAAAAGCAATTTCAGGACGAACCTAAAAAAAGCGCTTTCAAAACAGGCATCCTGTTTTATTTACTACTTACAGTTCCCGCAATTTCAATGATCGCCCAACACAAGATCTTTCAAATTAACTATCTCACAGACCGGACTGCACTTTTTTTTATTATCCTGTTTTCTCTCAACCTTGTTTACTGGTTGTATTATATAAAGCCATCATTCCCAAAAATAAGTTGGGGAGCACTCCTGTTTATCTTTGTGGCAGCTGTTTATAATTACGCTGCCAACCTAAACTTAGTATCTACCTACCTTTGGTGGTTTGATGCTGAGGATGTGCATGTTATTTCCAGAATAGCCAATGAGACAAAAAACAAGAACAGAAAAATAAAAGTAGGTGTATCCTGGATGTTTGTCCCTTCATTCAACTACGATTTTGAACAAAAATTTCCCGGCATGTTTTACCCGGTAAAAAATCTAACGGATACAGCAGGTAAGGATACTACGTTTGATTATTATTATATTACTCCTTCTGAAGTTTCTGATAGAATTAACGTCTATTATTCAGCAGACACTACCTATATGTTCGGCGGATATATTTTGTATAGAAAAAAGGGATTGTTGCATTAGTGAAGATGTCAAAATCAATACATCAATTTCTCACTCCGAAAAGCAGGCTGCCAATCCTGACCATATTACTCCCCTCTTCGATTGCAAGCTGATAGTCTGAGCTCATGCCCATAGAGCATACAGAGAAATATTCTTTGGCAAAAAAAGAAGTGTCTTTGAGGAAAACAAAGAAATTATGTAATTTAAAAAAATCAGACCTGATCTTCGCTTCATTGTCTGTATTCGTAGCCATACCCATTAAGCCGCAAATCCGGACATTTTGCAATTGCTCTTTCCTGGCGTCATAATGATCAAGCAGTACGATGATCTCTTTCTCATCCATACCAAACTTGGTTTCTTCACTGGCAATATACATCTGGAGCAGCACATCAATTTTCCTGCCGTATTTCAATGCCTGCTTGTTTACTTCCTCCAATAATTTAAAACTGTCCACGGAATGGATAAGATAAACAAATGGCGCAATATTTTTTACCTTATTACTTTGCAGGTGCCCGATAAAATGCCAGTGAATATCCGCGGGTAAATCAGTATACTTTTCAACCATTTCCCGTACATAATTCTCTCCAAAATCCCTTTGGCCTAACGCATATAATTCCCTGATATCGGCAAGCGGCTTTGTTTTTGATACGGCTACGAGGGTAACACCCCTGGAAATAAATTCATGGCACAGTCTATCCCATTCCTCTTTACTCACCATAGTTTCAGTATTGTTCGCTTTCGTTTGGGAAGTCTTTGTCCTTTATGTCCTTTATGTATTTTTTAGTAGCGATCGTTATTTCGTCATAAAGGTTCAAATACCTGCGAAGAAACCGTGGAGAGAAATCTTTTGTAATGCCAAGCATATCGTGCATTACAAGCACTTGTCCATCTACATACATTCCTGCACCAATACCAATAACAGGTATCTTCAATTGGGTGGCAACTTCAGCGCCAAGTGTGGCAGGTATTTTTTCCAAAACCAATGAGAAGCATCCTGCATGTTGCAATGACTTGGCGTTATGAAGTAAAATCTCTGCTTCTTCTTCTTCCTTCGCCCTTACCGCATAAGTACCGAATTTATAAATTGATTGCGGGGTCAATCCAAGGTGCCCCATTACAGGTACACCGGCGCCTGTGATGCGTTTGATGGATTCGCAAACTTCTTCGCCGCCCTCCAGTTTTACACCATGCGCCCCCGACTCTTTCATAATACGGATAGCAGAAATAAGCGCTTCTTTACTGTTCCCCTGGTAGGAACCAAAAGGCATATCAACAATAACAAGACAGCGCTGGCATGCACGGATCACACTTTGTGCATGATAGATCATGTGGTCCAGGGTAATGGGTAGCGTAGTTTCGTGCCCGGCCATCACATTTGACGCCGAATCTCCCACCAGTAATACATCAATACCGGCATCGTCAAAAATGCGGGCCATTGAAAAATCATATGCAGTAAGCATACTGATCTTTTCTCCATTCTGTTTCATTGACTGCAGCGTGTTAGTGGTAATACGCTTTATTTCTCCCTGCTTTGACATAATTTAAAACCCCAAGTCCGCCGCGGCGGACTTCCCCATGTAACCTTTAAGTACAAGGGGAAATCTTTTAAAAGTATTTTTTTCGGACTGTAAAAGTATAACTTTAAACTTAAAACATGGTGTGATAAATAAGAAAACGCCTCATCATGGATTTTAAGAAAAAATGCTTCCTGCCATTTGAAAGGCTTCTGAAAATGCCTCTTTATTTATATTTAACGGGATACTATTCTGTTCACAAAAGCTTACTATATTTTCGGTAGCTATATTGCCAACCAGTTCATCTTCGGCCATAGGGCACCCCCCGATTCCTTTCATTGCGCTGTCAAACCGGAGACACCCTGCAGCATAGGCAGCCTGAATTTTTTCTTCCCACTTACCTGGTGCGGAATGAAAATGAGCCCCGATATTAATATCCTTAAATTCCGGAATCAAGTGTTTAAATATGTAAGTTATATTGCCAGGTTCTGCAACTCCTACTGTATCGGACATGGCAATTGAATTTATACCTATACCCGCCAATCTCCGCACCCAATTAATTGCTATTCCGGCATTGTATTCGTCTCCATAAGGATTACCAAAACCCATTGAAATATAAATAACCAGTTGTTTGCCTTTAACCAGGCAGAGATTTTGAATTTCTTCAACCTGTATCATTGACTGAGCAATGGTCTTATTGGTATTTTTCAGTTGAAAAGTTTCGGAAATTGAAAACGGGAATCCAAGGTAAGTGACCTCATCAAATTGAACTGCATCTTCTGCCCCCCTGGTATTTGCAACAATGGCAAGCAGCTTTGTTGGTGTATTGCTCATATCAAGGCACTGGATCACCTCTTTTGTATCAGCCAGTTGTGGAATTGCCTTTGCCGATACAAAGGAACCAAAGTCAAGCACATCAAACCCTACTTTCAGCAACGCATTGAGGTACTTAATTTTATCAATGGTTGGGATAAAATTTTTCCATCCCTGCATTGCATCACGTGGGCATTCAATAAGTGTCATTTTATCAAAAATTATACCTGTAAATTTATAGAGGAGTAATTATTAAATAATTGGATTACTGAAGCAAAACGGCAAGATTATTACTATTGATAGGTTTGTTTAGAAATTGCTTTATTGAAGGATAATTATGGACCTTGCTCAGGTCATTATCATTTATTGATGATGAAATTACATAGACCGTATAATTACCGGTGATCTCATCACGAAACTTCTGGAATTCTTCTACAAATTCAAAACCGGTCATAATAGGCATCTGTATATCCACTAATATTATTGTGTGCGATTGCTCCTCAGGTTTTGCTTTTCCAATATAATCCAGCGCTTCTATAGCACGCGTGAAGCACGTAATCGTGTCACTTTTACCGGTGTTTCTAATAATCTTTTCAGCGATAAAACAATCAAGTTTGCTATCGTCAATAACTATAAAATGTAATTTCTTAAATTGCGACATTTGCTTTTCCCGGAATTGTTACTTTAAAAGTTGTTCCTTCATTAACAACAGAAGAAACCTCAATCGAACCTTTCAGCTTATTTAATGCATCTTTCACATTATAAAGTCCAAATCCCGATCCTGGTTCTTCAGATGTTGCCCTGTAAAACATCGTAAAGATATTATTTATGTGGCTATCGTGTATACCTATTCCATTATCCTTTACAATAATTATTGCCTTGTTGTTAATAACTTCAATACTTACATCCACAAATTTATCTGCCGCTTTTTTTCGCTGAAACTTGAATGCATTTGAAAAAAGATTATTGAGAATGATTTTTATAGAAATTGTATCTGAAACAAAAGTTGCATTTTGAATGACCTTATCTGTGAAACGTATATTTTCCATTCTGCCTGCAATACGGAACATTGCGGCTGTATCTGAGAGAATGTTATTAAAATCTATCTGCTCAAAAATTAATTCACCTCTTTTCAGATTATAATATTCGTGCGTACTTTTTATAAACTCGTCCAATTTTTTTACTGCATCGTCCATCATTCCCAACAGCTCACGCAATTCAGAAATATTATCTATGGATTTGGCCATGTCCAGGGCCCCAATTACGCTTAATAATGGCCCACGCAGATCATGGGTAACACTATAAGCAAATTTGCCAAGTTCATCATAGGCCAGTTCTAATTCTTTATTTTTAGATGCCAATAAAGAATTAGTGATATAAAATTTATTCCCTTCTTCAATCGCAGTTCTGATATCGGCATCAGTCCAGGGTTTCTTAATGTACCTGAAAATGTGCCCCTTATTTACCGCTTCTATAACTGAGTCTATATCAGAATATCCTGTAATGAGCATACGAACCGGATCAGGAAATAATTCACGCATTTCCTCAAAAAATTTTGAACCGGTCACATCAGGCATTCGCTGGTCACATAATATGACACTTATATCAGGATGGTTATTTAAATGTTCATATGCGTGTTTTACATCAATAGCAATTAAAATAGAATAGTCGAACCTGAAAGTGGCTTTAAAACCATTCAGGTTGTTTTGTTCATCGTCTATATACAAGACTTTTATCTTTTCTATAGCCTGGCCAACAGAGAGCCCTATTACACCTATTTTTTTCCCTGCAAGCAATGACTGTTCCGCATCAGTAATTTTATATTTATTCCGGTTAGTTCTTATCTCAATAAATTCTTTTTTATCAAGAATATGCGCAAGCCTTAGCGACCAGGGATAGTAAACCCAAACCCCATAATCTATCAGAGGACATCCGTTCAGGTGCTTATCAATAAGCATCTTATAATCTTCAGCAGATAGCTTAAGAGTAGGATTGCGACTTTTAATCAGTTCCTTTAACTGGTCATATAGCTCATCAAATAAAAATATCCCGCTAGATTCAATAAGGCTGTAAAAACTTTGCCGTTGATTTTCATTAGTCAATCTGAAGAACTCAGGCTTGAAAATGTCTTTTGTCTCATTGCATTTTTCTTTTAGAGAGAGGAATCTTGTATTCATTGTAAATCAATATTAGTGTATGAAATGTATTTTGTTTTTATTGTTTTGCCGAAAATTCTTATTCTCTTTTAGTGACATCCTACTCACTATGGCCTATTTCATTACCGTTTATAGCTCTTTGGGTACTGAGTTAATTTGATCCAGGAAATATTAATTAAGCACAAACAAAAAAAACAATTAAACGT
>CAIMDZ010000119.1 GCA_903839875.1 uncultured Bacteroidota bacterium | reverse complement strand
TTTCCACTAATTTGTGCTCATTCATAAGTTCAGTGCATATTTGTGTTTTGGTTGATACAAAGATAGTGCTGAACTTATGTATTTTATAATAGTTGCTATAACATCCTGAAAACCATTACTTTCTGCTCCGAACTGACGTTATCTTATTCCAAAGAGACGCCGAAATGCTGTGTGATAGTTTATACCGATACTCAATATAAATTTGGGCTGGTTAATAAAGTCTGAGTAGTTTTATTATTTTTCAAGCGGTAATTCTATAAAGAAACTGCTGCCTTCCCCCTCGGTACTTTCCATCCATATCCTGCCGTGGCTGGCGTTAATAATCTGCCTGCATATAGAAAGGCCGAGTCCAAAAGATTGCTCACCTGAAGTGCCGTATCTTTTGGCCGGAGTAAATGGTTCGAAAATGTGTGGCTGTAAATTTAGTGGAATGCCTATGCCGGTATCTCTTATTTCAATTGTAGCAAAACGGTCTCTTTTGCCGGTTGTTACAAAAATGACTGAATCTTCGTGGCTGAATTTGCAGGAATTGGTAATTATATTTCCTAAAACCCTGTTTATTTTTTATTTGTTAACATACACAAACAGTGGGCTTGAATGCAAAGACAATTCAATAGTCTGATTTTTTTCAGCTGCTTTAAATATTAACAGATCTACTACCTGCTTTACTAATTGATTCAGGTCGGTATTTTCCATTATAATAGCAGCTCCCGGTTTGGCATTATTACTGAATTCCAATAACTCGCTTATCAGTGCAAGGGAACTTTTGGCAGCATTAATAATCATATCAGCATATTCTTTTGCTGCATGCGGATCGTTTTCTGCTTTTATAAAATCACTCAATGCCATTATACCTGTTATCGGGTTGCGAAGGTCATGGGCTACTACCTGTAGTATTCTGTCTTTATTTGTGTTGCTTTGTTTCAGTTCAACAGTTGCAATTTCTAGTTGTTGCTTTTGTTCTTTAATAAGGTCATTCAATTTGGTGAGTGCATCTACATTCCTTTTGCTCTTATTAAAATCAGCGAGGATCAAACCTATAATTATAATTGCTAAAAGGGAAAAAAGAAAGGTGACCCAGAGGTAAAGGGAATTCAGCTGGTTTTGCTTCAGCAACAGGTCAATTTTGCTTAATTGTTCATTTCCCTTTAATTCCCGTTCCAGATCAAATTGCAGCTGCACTTTTTCCAAAGCCCAGATCGAGTCGCGCAGGATTTCGTAATCTCTGTAGTATTTAAATGCCTCGTTTTCGTTGCCATTCTTCTCGCTATATTCATACATCAGCTTGCTCCAGGTGCATTCAGCTTCCACGGAATGCTTAATCGTATCAAGCTCACGCCGGATACCTGACAGAGCAGTGCCGGCCAGGGCAATTTCATTTTTATGAAGGTAGGCATCGGCAAGTTTCAGGTGGGTAAGTACTGCGTCCCTGTTCTCGAAACGGGGCTTGATATTTGTGGCATAACTTTTTCTAAAGAGGTTTATTGCAGAATCTGTTTTGCCCATAACCATCAGGACACTTCCCTTATTGCCCTGAACAACACCGATTGCCTTGCCGGTCATTAAGGGGCTTCCAAATGCTTTTGAATTAATAGTGATGAAAGCAATTGCAGAGTCGTAATAATAAACGGCGCTGTCGGGCATATTCAGTTTTTCGAAGCATAAAGCAATATCGTCAAGCTCCTCCTGCATCTTGTATTCGTAATGTGCTGCGCAATGGCTTGCAGACCTGAATGCACTTTTAAAATTACCGGCAGCTTCCCTGTATTTTTTCTGCTTATAATCTATCATGGCGAGTCCGTATGAAACCGCCTGAAATGCACAAGTGTCGTTCATTTGCCGCGACAACCGGCCGGCCTTGTAATAGTAGCTATATGCGGCAGTGTAATGACCGGTGGCGTACAACGCGCGGCCCTTGTTGCTAAGCGAGCTGATATAATCAAACATATACTTATCCTGGAGGTGGTTGTTTTCCAAAACGAGCAATGCGCTGTCGGCAAACATACTTGCCGTATCGAAATTGCCCATCTCAAAATAGTAAGTATTAATCGTGCCAAACTTAATGTACATACAGCGTGGCGAGTTGATCTTCCTCGCAGCATAAAATGAGTCTATGCGGCGTATCATTCCGTAATGATCTCTGATTTTTCCTGCATTGTATAATTGAGCCTGTTCTGCAATAAAAGCATTACATTCTTCAATATTTTCCGCAACCGATGCTGTTTTCTGATTACATGCCATAAAAAATATGATCAGTCCCGTCAGAAAGAAAAGAGATATGAATTGGAATATATATTTCCCCCGGGGCGTCATTTAGGTATAAGATTAATATGCATTCTAAGGGTTAAGGTATACAAATTCAATCTAAAGAATTTTGCAAGATTCTTTAATCGTTCACAAGATAATTAAATTTATGAGCATATTTACGGTAAGGTTATTGAGGGCGATTGCGAATAATAAAAACCGTCATTGAGCGGGTAACATCGAATTAACCTTGTTTTTTTAAGACCTGTTTCGGCAAAGAAATTTCATTGTGCCGAAAATCATAAAATTATTTGTAAAACCAAATTAACTTATCTACTTTTGCAATCCCGTTTACAAAACGGGTATGAAGTTCTTTTACAAAAAAGCCACTTTATCTCTCCCGATAGCTATCGGGAGGTAGAGCAACTGATTTGTAATCAGGAGCTGTTAAATGGCACTGGCAAAAAAAGCCACTTTAGCTCAGCTGGTAGAGCAACTGATTTGTAATCAGTAGGTCGCTGGTTCGATTCCGGCAAGTGGCTCTGATATTTGTGATATCGGATCCGTAACAGGCACTTACAAGTCTATTATGGATATCATGAATATGGTAATGGGTAGATGGCCGAGTGGCTAAAGGCGACAGACTGTAAATCTGTTCTCTCACGAGTACGGAGGTTCGAATCCTTCTCTGCCCACGTTGTCAGTTGGCAGTTTTCAGTTGACAGTTTCCTTTGGGCAACTGGCGCCTGTGGACTGCTAACTGTAAACTTTTCAAGCGGGAGTAGCTCAGTTGGTAGAGCGACAGCCTTCCAAGCTGTAGGTCGCGGGTTCGAATCTCGTCTCCCGCTCTCTTTTTGAGGAGCGTATTTTTTTAAAAGGAGTATTGAAGTTCTTTAGAAGTCAGCTGTTGTAGCTCAGTGGTAGAGCACTTCCTTGGTAAGGAAGAGGTCGGCAGTTCAATCCTGCCTAACAGCTC
>CAIMDZ010000118.1 GCA_903839875.1 uncultured Bacteroidota bacterium | reverse complement strand
TCATCGTTCCTAAGCAAAATCTATGGGGTCAAATACCACAACATTCACGTTTATTTAGGCAAATGAAAAAATGAAATGGCAGTAAACAAAAATCAGGATTATCTAACCAACGTGTAAACAGATTTCAGGACGAGGCAAGGCCCCCATTTACATGATCAATTTTCCATATTTTACCTTTTTTTTACCTTTTTTTTACCTTTTTTGGTAGTAAATTATTACATTTTTACATTTCATTATTAGTCAATTAATTGATAATCAACGTGTTTGATCATAAAAAAGTAATAACCCCGCTATATTTCAGAAATTTTTACCTTTTTCTGGATGACAAAAACACCCTCCCCCTTTTTTTAACACTTCAACTACATAAAAACCACTACTTTTCCATATATTTGCGTCCCTTTATGCAATTTCGATTTAAGAATTTATTGTATTTGTTTGTTGTGCTGGTATCTCTGAGCTCCTGCGGGGGATTTGAGAAGATCAGGAAGAGCAGTGATGTGAACTACAAACTCACCAAGGCCAACGAGTATTTCGACAAGCAGGATTACCACCACGCCAGCGAACTGTATAAGGAGCTGATGCCCATTATGAAGAGCACCCGCAACTATGAGGCGCTGTTTTATAAGTATGCCTATTGCTTCTACTACATGAAGGATTACCTGGATGGCAGTTACTATTTCAGGAATTTCGTTGAATACTTTCCGGTGAGCAAGGACGCTGAGGAGTGCGAGTATATGAGCGCTTTGTGCCTTTATAAGTACGCCCCTAAAGCATCGCTTGATCAGACCAATACCATCAAGGCTTTTGAAGCGATGCAGTCGTTTGCTTATAAGTACCCTGCATCGAAGCATATTGCTGAGGCAAACGGGTTTATTGACCTGAGCAGGAAGAAAATGGAGGCCAAGATGGCCGCGGCTGCCAAACTTTATTTTAACATCAACCAGTTTAAAGCGGCAACGGTAGCCTACAGGAGTGTGCTGCGCAACTACCCGGAATCGCCCAACGGCGACCTGTACCAGTATATGATCATGAGGGCTATGTATAAATTCGCCAAGGCAAGTATACCAGCCAGGCAGGAAGAACGCTATACCACGATACTCAGCGCTTACAAAGAATTAAAGGATACTTATCCGCAATCTAAGTATATTGCAGACGCTGATAAGATATATAACGAAGCAAACAATAACATAAAAAAAATACGTAATGAGCAGCCCCAATAGAAAATCCCTTACTTCGGTTAATCCACTTGTGGAAACACGCGATGTGATAGCCATAAAAGAAAAAACAGGCAACCTGTATGAATCAATCGTTGTGATGTCGCGCAGGGCCAACCAGATAGCGGTGACCATGAAGGAAGAATTGCACCGCAAGCTTGATGAATTTACGGTGCATGGCGACAACCTGGAAGAGGTGCATGAGAACAAGGAGCAGATAGAAATATCGCGCATCTATGAGCGTATGGCTAATCCGTCGCTGCAATCTATGACTGAGTTTAATGACGACCAGATTTATTACCGTAAGAAGTAGTGCCGGGATAACCGGGAAAGGTCTCTCGCTAAGGCGCAATTTCCCATGTTGTGTTTTAAAGGGCGCAAAAGTATCAGGTGATTAAAGCCTTGAAAAATAATTGAAGAAGCTGCTTTGTAAAAAGGCAGCTTCTTTTTCCTTTGTGGTGGGTTGCTGTAAATACTGCAAAAAAACATCCCCTCCCCCCTTCGGCCAACACACAATGCTATAACCCAAGGGAGATCATCAAGTCAATTTGGCCTTGGCATAATGCTGATCTTTCTTCAGTAGGACGTACATGTTTTGATAGCGGTGTTCCAACAATGCGCTACCTGGAAAGCACTATCCGCGCGACTTTCGAGCCGGCGTCTGTGGTGAGGTGCAGCAGGTAGAGGCCGGGGGACAGGTTATCATCTAGGTGTATGTTCTTCTTTAATTCACCATCCTTAATTGTCACTTTGTCTGAGTAGCAGATTCGGCCTATGATATCTGTTACTTCGATAGTTACCTCGTTATTACCGGTTGATAAAGAGCCTCCGATGGTGAAGTCGCCCTGGTTAGGATTCGGGATGACTGTGAGGTCTCCACCCGCAAGATCTATGGAGCTTACACCCACAGAGCTTACAATAATAAATGCCCAGCCGAAGGTGGTGATGGAACAGGGGTTGTTGGACACCTGACACGTTACAGAATCGTGGGTGGTGAACGTGTTGCTGATGTAGAAGCTATCAGTAGCGCCGGGAATGACTGAGTCGTTCAGAAACCAGGTGTAGGTATAATGCGCGCCTGTGCCGCCTATCAGCTGGCATACAAGAGTATCGTAGTGACCGGGGCCGACCACATAGCCGGGGTAAGCGACAATATCAACATAGGGCGCGGTAAGCGCATTGACATAGACCTGCTGCTGGTAAACCGAGGTGCCACATGCATTTACAATGGTGTAGATGATAGTATCTATTCCTGAAGAAAGCCCGGCGACCAAACCGCTTGAATTTACCGAAGCTGTGGAATTGGTTGTAGTCCAGACTCCGCCGGTGGGCGTGCCGGTTAGTCCGATATAGGCGCCGATGCACACGCCATTTGCACCTGTAATATAATCTGTTACAGGCAATATGCTAAGCACTACAGAAGTATCGGACGTGCAACCGAACAGAGAGACTGTATAGGTGACCGTATCGAGACCAAAGGTCAGTCCGTTGACTGTACCGGTTGAGGAAATGGTAGCGTGGCCGTTGCTGATGGTCCATACGCCGCCGGGCACAGTTTCGAATAACGCATCTGGCGTGCCTATGCAAACAATAGTGGGACCTATTATGGCACCCGGATTGGGGAATGGCATAATGGTGGCAATAATGGAAATGGTATCGGAAGCAATGCCATCAGAAACCATGACCCTGAAGGTATCGTTGCCGCTATAGCCGGTAGCCGGTGTATAAGTAAGCCCGGAAGGGATAATAGTGCTGCTGGCCGAAAGCGCACCGAAGGAGGTAAGCGCTACGCCATGCAAAGGGCCTGAGATAAGGCTCCATGTAAGGTTCTGGCCAATATCTGAATCGTGAATGGCAAGACGGGTATCAACGGTAATGGTACCGGAATTTTCACATACCCTGAAACTATCAATGGCACCGGCAGTGAATACAGGCGCATGATTTTTGATACCAATCTTACGGACCACAAAATTGCCATTGTCGGCGATGTATAATTTTCCGGAGGTATCAACAGTAACGTCAGCAGGCACATTCAGTTCGGCAGCGATTGCCAGGCCGCCATCGCCTATATAGCCTGCGGTATGGTTGCCGGCGAAGGTGCTGATAATGCCATTGGGGTTTACCTTTCGCACAACATTATTGACCTGGTCGGCAATGTACAGGTTACCGTACCTGTCAACGGCTACGTCTGTTGGCCTGTTGAGCGTGGCTGTGGTAGCTGCACTGCCGTCTCCGCTATACCCTGCGGTACCATTGCCTGCAACCGTCGTGATGATACCAGTGGTACTGATCCTGCGGATAACGTTGTTCCAGTTGTCGGCGAAATACATATTACCGGAGGTATCGAAAGTCATACCATAGGGGTAGTTAAGCTCTGCAGCGGTGGCGGGGCCGCCATCGCCACTGTAGCCGGGAGTGCCGGGAGTGCCTGCAATGGTGGTGATAACCCCTGCTGCGTTTACCTTCCTGATAACATGGTAGAAATCACTGATAAAGAGGTTGCCGAATTTGTCTAAAGCAACGTTTTGCGGGTAATCAATTTTGGCTGCGGTTGATTGTCCGCCATCACCGCTGAAGCCGGCAACACCTGTGCCAACTACTGTAGTAATAAATCCGGCAGGGCTTACTTTCCGTATTACATGGTTATTCTGATCGGCGATAAAGATCGTCCCGGCTGCGTCCACTACTATTCCGCGGGGTATGTTCAATTCAGCTAAGGTAGCCGGCCCGCCGGTACCTGTAAATCCGGCAGTACCATTTCCGGCAACGGTGGTAATAATACCGGTGGTACTTACTTTACGGACAACATTGTTGTTGAAATCGCTGATGTATAAGGTGCCGTTGCTGCTAACCGTGGTACTCCAGGGATTATTAAAAGCAGCGGCAGTAGCCGGACCGCCATCGCCTGTATAACCATATACACCGGTACCGGCTGCCGTAGTTATGATCTGGGCCCATAATGCGGGTGCAGATAAAACACAAAGAATAAACAATAAATATTTTTTCATAAGCTATGGCAAAAATACAGTATTTAACGCTTAAAAGACCAGCTCTAAAAACAATAATATCATAATCCCCAGACTTCTATTATCTGGGCGGCATGGTCTTTGCTTAACACTTTGTCTATGATATGGTCTATTTTTCCTTTTTCGCTGATGAGAAAAGTAGTGCGGTAGGTGCTGATGATAGTGCGCCCCATAAACTGCTTCTCACCCCAGACGCCGTAGTCATTGACTATCTTCTTATCTGTATCTGCGAGCAAGTGAAAAGGCAGGGAGTACTTTTTCTCAAACTTTTTATGGCTTTTTTCATCGTCTATACTCACGCCGATGATCTCAATGCCTTTCTGTTTCAGCAGTGCATAGTTGTCGCGGAGGTTGCAGGCTTCGATGGTACACGTCGATGTCATGTCATGGGGGTAGAAGTAGAGAGCTACTTTCTTGCCTTTAAGGTCTTTCAGAGACACCGAATTACCGTTCTGGTCGGGGGCCGCGAAGGCGGGGGCTTTATCGCCCGGTTTTAAATGTGTTTTCATCTTGTAAAATTCATTTTATATGTACTACTATTCCCGTTTTCATCCTCGGCCCGGAACACCATCTCGTGTTTCCCGCGCGGGCAGTGGTCATCAAATTTGTAGAAGATGAGATCGGCATGGGCTTCGAAGCAGATCCATTTGCCATCAAGGTAGCCGCTGAAGCTTTTTACTGAGGTCATGGCATCTTTTACTTCGAAGGTTATCTGTTTAGCTTTGCTTAGGTTGGCGTTATTTTTCTGCAGCGATTTTATTAACGGGGGTATGGTGTCTATATCAAGCCAGTAAGTACCGAAGTTGCGAACCTTTGCGCTGTACCATCCGCTGTCTATTGCTGCAGCAGCCCTGCCATCTTCATCTTTATCGAAACTGTATTTCATTACTACTTTGTTCTTTAATGCGGCTGGAATATTTTTATTTGGTCTAATTTTCATATCAAAGTAGTGGTGTACAGGAATATTTCTAGTCCAGTTCCCGACCAACCGGAATTTCTCTGAACAACCATCGCTTTCGGCCCTCACCATGTGGAAATAAAAACTGTCGTATAATTGCGTATTATCCAACGTGAAAGCCACACTTCCATTATTAAATGTGTTACTACGGTTTGCATAAAAATCAATGCCACCCCCCCCTTCATGGTTCATATCAGTGATTTCAACATAAGGGTAATGAACAGTATAGAATAATATCTTACTTTCATTCCCGTTGTTGTCGGTTAGAACAATACTCACTTTGTGTTTTTGGGAATCTGTTAAGTTCAGCCAGCCTTTTAGTTTATTCAATGATCCATAAATATTCAATCTATTGCCGGGCAATAGGAAAAAACACTGTATCCATTTATGCCTGTCACTCCAAGCGCCATAAACTGTGAAATCAGTATACGCATTAATGTAACGTGCTTCCTCATATCCAATGTTATCCATTGTAATCTGGACTTGTAAGCTGTCATCCAGGTATAATTTCGCAGTGTAAAATGTAATTGTATTTTCGCTATTGTTCATATAGTCATCTACATTGATACCTATTCCATATTTTCCCTCCCACAAAAAAATTGTATCCTGGTTCATTTTAATCACAGGGTATGGTAAAAATTCTGTTTTCGCGAGTTTATAGGTTTCTCCTTTCTTTTCAATGTTCACGAGTGTTGGCCAGTCTGAATAAAAACCAAAATCATTCTTATAAAACGCTATTTCCTTCACCACAGGTGCAATCGTATCCTTTATCTCAAATCCAAATAACTGCGGGTTTAGCGGATGCTCTGTCTTCGTATTCCTGATCTCTAAATGCAGGTGCGGAGCAGTAGAGCCGCCGGTGTTACCACTCCAGGCAATCCGGTCGCCTTTCTTTACCGGGAATTGCGAAGGTAGTATCTGTAAATCTACATCCCAGCGTTTACGTTCGTATTGAACTTCATGCACGTATTTCTGGATCGCGGGTGCAAAGTCATTCAGGTGCGCATACAGTGTAGTATAACCGTTTGGGTGCGTAATGTATAAAGCGTGTCCAAATCCACCCTTCTCCATTTTGATCCTGGAAATATAACCTTCGGCAGCGGCATGCACAACTTCGTTTTCTTTGCCGAGTGTCTTAATATCAATTCCGCTGTGAAAATGCCCCGGCCTGCACTCACCGAAATTGCCTGCAAGAAAAATGGGAATGTCCAAAGGATTGCGAAAATAATCCTGCGGATATTTGGTTGCGGGCACACTATTATTCTGCGCATCTACTGAAAGCGGGAATAGGATCATGAGTATATAAAATAGCTGCTTCATTGCTAAGTAATTGTTGTTTGTTAAGTTCATTCTGAGGGCATGTCATTGACATAAGTGGTTTTGGGATTTCCCTCACCAAATTCAACCCTTTCAGGGTTGACCCATATTAATGTTTTCCCGCCGGTTTCACCGGCGGCTATTTACATTGAAGCCCGCCGGGCTTCCTTAAGTTAATGACATTAACCTTTATGGGTAATACAAATTTCCTTCACAGCCAATGCCTGTTTCAGATGCCTTGATTCATGCTCGATAATAATATTAATAGCATCACCTGTCTTCAGGGTAAGGGCAGAAGTTACGGGGGAACTAATGACCTTATCCAGTACGCCGGCAGCTTCCAGTTTGTCGAATAGAACTCCTAATTTTTCCTGGTGCGTAATAAAGGCTTCAACACTATTTCTTATTTCCTTTTCTTTTGAAGGTGCAAATATTGCCGGTGCTTTCAGTTTTATTTTGCCTGATTTCAATAATTCCAATCCTTTTTTTCCGGAAACATTGGTAAGCGGATTAAATATTTGCCAGAAAGACCTCCTGTATTTCCCATTCAATAAAGATTCAAAAGCAGGGAAATAGGATCCATTTGAAACAACCAGGTGATCGAGGCATTGTGCAATACTCCATTTATCACGCGCAGGTTTCCTGTTCAATTCTTCATCGTCTAGTTCTGAAAATTCCCTTTGCACTACCGAGGTGATCTTCTCTAATTGTTTACTGATCATCCAAATTTTATTATTACTGTAAAGATAATACCCCTGAAATCGTTATTTCAGGAAATTTACCCAATCACTTCCTTCTGCAACAATTTTAATTGTTCTGTTTCTTTCTTCCAGTAACAATGTCATATGGCGTTTCAAGGCCAGCCGGTCGAATAGTAAGCCAAAAATGCCACAGGGCGTTTCATAATTAAATACGTCCTTCATTACCGTGCCATCACGTTCAGGTTCAAAATAATGGTCATGCACCATGCTCTTAAATGCACCCTTTACCATTTCATTCCTGAAGTGGCCAGGCCGGTTCATTTGCGTGATCCGTGAGGTGAGCCGCTGCCTCACTCCAAAATGCACAGCCTCCCAGGTCACTGATTCACCTGATAGCATCAGGCCAGACAAACGGCCACCTGCTACCTTTTCGCCCGTATTCTGCGTTGATCGCATATGCAGGTCTACACTCAGCGACAGGTCAAAACACCGGGCAGGCGGAGCTTTGATAAACGTGGTTAGTTTTATGGTCGTCATCTAAGTTCGCTTTTCGTAAATGACTGCTCTTACAAATCCGCTCATAAATGTCTTCTGACCTGTAATATTAAAACAATGCACTGAGAACCATGCATCAATACCGGGCAGATCTGTTGCCTCTATTCCTGCAAACAACCTGAAAAAGGTATACATAGCCATCAATAAAACTTTATGTCTTAATTTACCTGTATCACAGAAATCGCAGTAAAGCCATTTACCGCCTTTTACAAGATGTGCATCGAAAGTGGTGCAAACTTTCTCCATGTTATCCTCTGAAAGGTTGTCAATCAGGAAGGAAGTGAGTACTACATCAAACATTCCATCTAACTTAACCTGGCAGGCGTCGGCGGTAATGAAAGTGACTTTGTTGTTACCAATTTCTCTTTTTTCAGACAGCGCAATCATTTTAGCTGATATATCGAGGCAGGTTATTGTTAACCCTGATGGATGCAACCTCGTGATCTCTTCCAGTATCCACCCTGTGCCACCACCTGCTATCAATATACTGCTATTGCGGGGTATTGCATTCAATAAATACAATTGAGCATTTTTAAGGGTACGCCCAAAAACTATGCGCGACAAACCGTCATAAAACCGGGCAATACGATCGTAGTTACGCATCAGAGCTAGGTAAAATAAATTGTAAAACTATAACAATGAGAAAAGCGCAAAGTATTTTTTAAGAATACTTTGCGTTGAAATACTACTGGTTCTACTATTTATTTATTAAATATTGCCCATTTCAACTGAAACTGCATGTAGTCGCGGTCGGTGAAACTACCGTTCGGGGTAAGCACATTATTGATTCCCTTGCGGTAATAAACGCCCGCTTTTATGTTCTTTGTCACATTAAATTCCGATTTGGCCACCATTCCTACATCAAACAAAGGTGCCCTTTGAATGTTTTCCCTGTCTGATACAAACGATTCCGGGCGGTGGTCGCCACCAATAGACTGCTGAAAATCAGGGCCTGCACCAACCGCGATCTTCTTTGTTATTTTCACGCCTATTGATGGTGTGATCTGCGCATATGACTGTGTGTAATTCTGAGTTACAGACTGCCTCACAAATATCTGGTTGTTGTTACCTGTATTGTTTCCATCCACTGTGGTCCTTTGCCCGCCATCGGTTCCACCTGAGGTGGTCTTGGCTGCCGGCGCTGATGATTTTGCACCTACTGGTGCAGTTCTCGCACTTGGGTTAGTATAGCTTGCGTGGTTAGGATCGGGTCCAATTGGTGAAGGGGGGGCTACCGGAGCGGTGTTGCTGCCATTTGAGAACGAAATACCACTGCTGTTACTAACGCCTGTAATAGCACCGCCTCCAATAGTAACGGGCACGTTCATTGTTCCGGACTGCGTATTGTTACTGCTGGCAAAGGCCACATCACTTTCAACGAATACTGACTTATTCACCATTTTACGAACAGTTAATCCCGCCATGTAACCAGTGATAACTGTGCCCTGGCTATACCCGCCTGTTAATATCAAAGAAAAGCCGGAAGGTTTTTTTGCCGGTTCCTGTTTAAACGTATTCACGGGTTCATTTCTGGCAAGTTCCTTCTTTTTTTCCTTGTTTTTAGTGGTTGCAACCTCAGGCTTATTTAAGAGATCAATTTCGGTTTTTTTACGCAAAGGTTGTGATGCAGGGAAAGCATTCTGATAACTGATACGAACTTCTTCTTCCAAGTTTTCTTCTTTTACCTGTCCTTTTGCATGCTTATTATGAACATTAGTTGTCCCGGATATGCGTATGCCGGTATATACCTTGCCGGCATCAGCAATGGGTGCTGTGTAAACCGGTGGCTGAGACTGTTCAATTTTGCGTTGCTCAACGGGTTGAGTTTTAACGATCTTATTGCCAGTCTCGTTTTCATGTATTACAGGCCTGATACCAACCATGGCGAGGGCAACAGATGCGGCTACACCTGCGAGCGGCATCAGCCACCACATAATAATGCTGCGTTTTTTTGCACGGCCGTCCAACTGCTCTGCGAGACTATCCCAATTTTTGGGATTGTAAGCAAAGTCGTTCTGATCAAATTTTTGCCTGATCAGTTCGTCAAATTCTTTTGGCTTCATACGTCACTTTTTGTTGTTCAGTTTTCATTATTTTTTTCTGAAGCATATTTCTCGCCTGGTGTACATGCCAGTGAGAAGTACCTTCACTTATACTTAACTGCGATGATATTTCTTTATGGTTGTATCCGTCGAAAACAAACAGGTTAAAGACGGTACGTGTCATTGCCGGCAAAGACTGGATGAGGCTCACTAGTTCCCTGAACTCTATACTTTCCAGTGCATCATTGCCTATTGACAACCTGGTATCTTCAATAGGAATGGCATTCATATGCATAGCCATTTCTTCTTTAAGCGAGGTGCCTCTCAGATAATCGAGGCAGGTGTTGATCATAATACGTTGCATCCATCCGGCAAAAGAGCCTGTATTTCTAAAAAATTCTACCTGGTTAAATACTTTAAGAAATCCATCATTAAGCAGTTGTTCCGCATCCTGCATACTCTTAGCATAACGGGCGCACACTTTCAAAAACATACTATAGTACGTTTTATACAGGTGCTCCTGTATTAACCGGTTCTTTTTCCGGCACCCTGCGATTATTTCTTCTTCAGAATATGCGGGCATAAATGCTAAGTCTAAGTGGTCAACAGTCAAAAACCTAATAGTATCTGACCTGATTATTAAAGTAATTTACTACATATTTCTCATTTTCTCAAAAAATTTAATTCCAATTTTCCTTGCCAGGAGCAAGGCCTTAGGGTACATCATAGTTCATAAAGTATTTACAGGGGCAGGTTTTGAAGGTTTGTTTCAGTAAAATTGGAAGGCGCCTTCCGTTATTGAAACTAACCACTCTTATATATAGACGTAAAACACGGGTGGAATCTTGGGTAGAAAATAAAAAAAGATTTACCCCCTGCCCCTAAAGGGGAGCACTTTGAGAACTAATTTTGCTCTTTCTACCATTTCTCAACGAATAAAAAACTATGGCTATTAATTGATTTTCAATAACTTATATAATCTGATATGCAAACCATTTAGCTTGGTGCGAAAGCCTCCTAATAATATGTTAAACCAATTTTTCATCCGAAAATATTTGTCTTTCCAATTGCCGTATGGAACTCCCGTCAGCATCATTAACTTGTTCAACTGCGCGATTTCATTCCTCTGTGTGCAAATTTTCGATTTTAGCATGGTCGTTTCATTGTCGCATTTCTCCTATTTTTTGTGGATAACTCATATTATAAATAGGGTTGAAAAGCTTTACTGGCAACTGTATTACAAATAGTCAAATGTCGTATCATTGTCGTGTTTTGTCGTAAGTCGTAAGTGGCAGTTGGTTCAAATTTTAGATTTATTTCACTTCTGCACTTTCCGGATAGAGGCATGGTCTTTTTTTCCCGTCTGTTCAGCCTGCCTATCGGCAGACAGGCCGGGCAGGCCCGTCAATTCAGCCGGGGAACCATTGTCGCATTTTTTCATTTTTTTGCGCATCTTGCATTTGGTTATCAATAGTTTATGTTAAATCATTGTCGCATTATTGTCGCATTGTTTTTGGTCACATTTTGCGCCATTCATGTAATGCTGCTTGTGTTGTTTAGCCCATGTTGCGCAGGGCGGACACATGGGTACCGCCCCTACAATTATCGGTACAAGACCGACGAAAATATCAAATTATACTATTTATAATTCATAACTGTAGTGATTTTATAAAAATTTCTGGTATAAAAATAGTTTGCAGGTTCAGCAATTTTAATTGATTATCAATAAGTTGTATCTCAGACAATTTCCGGTTTCTTTCCGGTTTCTTCCGGGAATGGAAGTGCGACCGGAAGTTCATTTATGTATACCATAAATAAATAAAGTGATGTGATAAGAGAATAAATCTCAACAGCATCCTTATGCATCAGGCTTTTTTGGCCGTGGGTGAACAAATGTAAGACATAAATTTTAAATTACCAAATATAACTTACATGATAGTACAGTTTTTGGGCTATGATAGAAAGTTTTTTTGGTGGTAAGATATTTATAATCATTTGGTTAGATATAATGAAGTGGGGGAAAACTGCATACCGGAAGGCTGAAGTGATTGTGTGGGGGACAATTCCCTATCATTTGCCGACTGTCCATTGAATACCATCGCAGATGGAGTAATTATGTACTACAAGATGCGCAAACGTTAACATCCAGAAGAACGGGTCGTTTTAACGGTCGGATAATCGGAGCAGCTACCGAACAGTGTTTTATTTTTCAACAACATATTGAATACACTACCTACATTATCATACTATCCGCCTTAATAATGACCTTTAATTTTAGGCGCGCCTGGTGGCGAATCCCATATTTCTTGCTGAATGACCGATATCCGTCCTTTTTCATTTATGCCTATGAGGTAGCCATCTGTATGATTATATATTCTATAATACTTTAATCCCCGCGTCTTTATTGCCGGTTCAAATTTTTTATATTTATTATTGCCAATTATATAATCCGTACTTTTAAATGCATTTTTCATTTTATTGAAATTTTTCTTTTTCACTTCCTTATTTGCTGATTTTAATGACCTGTTTTTAAATATAAAAATTACAGTATCATTGAATGTTTTGTCGGAGAATACTATATTTCTATTAATTTCTAATTCTAACTTCTTGACAAATTCGTCATTATAATTAACGCTTTCATTTTGTGCATTGCACGCAAATGACCACGTCGTGAAGCAAAAGAAATATAGCAGATTTTTTTTCATTTTCTAATTATTTGAGGTTGCGCATTTGGAGTAAATGTTGAAAGATTCGTCTTTTGCGATTTTTCATCGATTGCCCACTGGTAAGCGTCTCGCTTCGTCCTTAAATACCGAAGCGTCCCGCTTCCGAAAAAACACTGGTTCTTCGCATACCGTTCAGCTTCTCAAAAATACGTAATTTGGATGGGTAAAAAGTTTTTCTTTATGGGTGTAAAATAAAAGATGCTGCCCTTAAAAAAGAGCAGCATCTGCATTATTATGAAAACAAAAATTTACTTAGCAATGTAAATTTTGTAAGTGGCTTTACTGCCATCCTCATCGCGGAGGACAATTATGTAATTGCCTTCGGGAAGATAAGAAAGATCAGTTTCGAAATGAGAACTGTTATTTATTTCTTCGTGGCGCATACCCTGGCCTACAATATTGAATACGTCCAGTTTCATATGGTTCACTATGCGGCTGCCCCAGTCAATATTCAGAATACCTGTGGTAGGGTTGGGATAAATATTTACATCGGTAGTATTCACACTTTTCACCCCAACCAACGAAATATATAAAATATTGGATGGCGCCGAATGGCAGGAAACAGAAGAATCCTTAACTATGAAATAATAACCCAGAGTATGTGGATTCCAGGTTTCAGTATTAGCCCCGGGAATAAGTGTAAGGTTTGTTCCTGTGTAGGAATTGACAGTATTAAAGTACCATAGATACAAACCTCCGCTATTTGCTTCCAACAGGTCCCCATGGAGTGACAACCATGGTGTAACCGGTGTACTATCTCGAACCATAAGGAAGGGTGGAGCAGTAACCGAATCATGATTATAACAGCCGTTATCATTCTCCCTTACTTTAAAGGTTACAACATCTCCATTCTGGAAGGTGCTCGTAAACTTTGTGGTATCGTGAGCAACAAGAACGCCGTTTACATACCAGTCGTAACTCGGGGCTACACCAAAGTTAGTATAGTAGCCTGTGAAGGTAACCGGAGAATCAAGACAACCCGGATTGGAACCTGCCGAAATGAGGTCTGAAACTGTGGTAATTAACGGCGTGATTACCGTCATGGTAATCGGATTTGAAACGGTTGTATGGTTGACAACACATGCGTCTAGTGCATGTAATATGCAATAAACGATATCTCCGTTATGTAGTCCTGTGGTATGGTACAAAGGCCCTAAAGCAGTGGGAATAAGCACGCTGTCTACATACCAGGATAAATAAGCGCCATAACCTGTACTGGAGGTTGTAGCAGTAAACGTGTCGTTGACACCAAGGCAAATAGGGTTGTGCGTAACCATGATATTAATCCCTGCCGTAAGCGAGTCATGAGATACCACTATATAATTGGAAGTATCAGTGAGGGGGAATGGAGCGGCACAGGGTGAATTAGATAGCATCTGCACAGAAACGGTGTCGTGATGATTGAAAAAACGAGTAAAGGTAACACTGTCTTCGCCCGCCACCGGAAGGCCATTGACGAGCCATTGATACTGCGGGCCGGGGCCACCATTAACAGGGAACGCCTTGAACGTAAGCTTGTGCCCCGCGCAATCGGGGTTGCTGCCCACCATCAGTGAAATCACCACTGCCGGGGCAAAACTGGAACTGCGATGAATAATAATAGTGTTAGACCTGGAGCTGTCAAGCACACCGAGGCTGTTGTGATAAACTAACCAGCAATAAACGCTGTCACCATCCACCAGCGCAGTGGTATAAAAAGTATCAATAATTACACCTGTGTAGGTAAGATTTGTGTACCAGTGGTATTGGACATGGGTAAACGTATCGTTGCTTTGCGTAGCAATGAATGTTAGCTGTTCGCCAGGACAAGTAGTGTCTGTGCCATATGGCATTTCGATAGAAACGGCGTCGAGCACCTGAGCCTGAACGGCAGCATTGATGCCAATAAACAACAATACCAGGAGGGTAAATTTACGTACCATAATAAAAAATTTATTCCCGGGCAAATGGGAAGGAGCATTTAGTTTCCGTAAAAATAATGTATTCATTTTAATAAATCTAAAAGAATTTTTCGTTATACCATGCAAGGACTATAATGTTTCGTAAAAAATCTCTCGCAAAGGAGGTGCAAAGGCGCAATTTTCCACATTGTTTTTTTAAGGGCGCAAAGAGGTAACGTAAAAGTTAGGTTTTTACCCATTAAGGCATAAGGTTAGAACATTAGATATAATTTAATCGTTATATATAAGATTACTCTGTCTGACCCTTAACGAAATACCCCTCTGACAACGAAAAGGTGTTCTGACGGGATTTCTACTGGTCGTTTCAAACTATAATATTTTTTACACCCTGCCGGCCTTAATTTCTTCAACAACCGCCGGATCAAGTAACGTGGTGGTGTCGCCGATAGACCCCATTTCATTTTCCGCTATTTTCCGCAGAATGCGGCGCATTATTTTTCCGCTCCGGGTTTTGGGCAGGCCGCTGACAAACTGAATTTTATCGGGGCGGGCAATGGCGCCGATGATGCGGGTGACTGTCTGGTTTATGTCAGCACGCATATAGTTTGCATCTTCCGGACTGTGGCCAAGTATCACATACGCATAGATACCCTGGCCCTTCAGGTCGTGGGGGTAACCTACTACCGCGCTTTCGAGTACGCCGGTGTGCCTGTTTATTGCGTTTTCCACTTCGGCGGTGCCTATACGGTGGCCGCTTACATTCAACACATCGTCTACCCTGCCGGTGATACGATATTGCCCCTGCGAATCGCGGTAGCAGCCATCGCCGGTAAAATACAGATCATGGTAGGTGGCAAAGTAGTTGAGGCGGCACCGCTCATGATCTCCATAGGTGGTACGGATAACAGAGGGCCAGGGAAAGCGGATACACAGGTTGCCGCTGACATCATTACCCTCTATAACCTTTCCCTGCTCATCTACCAATACCGGCTGAATACCGGGGAGCGGAAGCGTGGCATAGGATGGTTTAGAAGGAGTAACCCCTGCAAGGTTCGATATCATGATGCCACCGGTTTCCGTTTGCCACCAGGTATCTACTATGGGACACCGCTTTTTACCTATATGCTCATCATACCAGTGCCAGGCTTCTTCATTGATAGGTTCACCTACAGTTCCCAATACTCTGAGTGTATCCAGGCTTTTGCCTTTCAATGGCTCAAGTCCGTAAGCCATCAGGCTGCGAATGGCTGTAGGCGCTGTATACAGGATATTTACCTTATGCTTGTCAACTATATCCCAAAGCCTTCCTGCATCGGGCCATGCGGGCAGGCCCTCATACATCAGCGATGTGCCGCCAGCACATAGCACACTGTAGATAATGTAGGTATGCCCTGTGATCCACCCTATATCAGCGGTGCAGAAATGTACATCGCCGGGCTGGTATTGAAATACATTTACAAAGCTGTAAGTACTGTACACCATATAACCAGCGGAGGAATGCACCACCCCCTTTGGCTTGCCGGTGGAACCAGAGGTATAGAGAATAAACAACGGATCTTCGGCATCCATTTCTTCGGCGGGCATAACAGGATTACCCTGCTCTTCCACAATCTGAATTTCTTCGTCCCACCAAACATCCCGTCCCTTTATCATACTCACGGGGGTATGGGTACGGTTAAAGACAATAACTCTTTTTACAAACGCGCAGGCAATTAATGCATCGTCTATAATGTTTTTCAGTGCGATGTCTTTACCACCACGATAGGCGCCATCGCAGGTGATGATGAATTCAGCATTTGCATCCTGCAAACGGTCGGCAATGCTTTGTGCGCTGAATCCACCGAATATTACAGAGTGGATGGCGCCTATGCGGGCGCATGCCAGCATAGCAATTGGCAGTTCTGGTACCATGCCCATATAGATGCATATCCGGTCGCCTTTTTTTACGCCATTATTGCGCAGCACATTGGCAAACTGATTTACCCTGAAATGAAGGTCGTTGTAAGTGAGCACCTTATGCGGCTCGTCCTTGCTGTTAGGTTCCCAGATGATGGCGGGGTCGTCGCCGGAGCGTGCCAGGTGCCGGTCAAGACAGTTTTCGGTGATGTTCAGTTTGCCGTTGATGAACCACTTAATATCGGGCTTTTTAAAGTCCCATTCCAGGACTTTATCCCATTTTTTGCGCCACATAAAAGTGTCAGCAATATCAGCCCAGAACTGTTCCGGGTTTTCCACACTTTTGGCGTAGGCTGTGTTGTATTCTTGGAGTGATTTTATTTGGAATGGAAATGACATAAATCAAAGTTATCAATGATTAAGTCAAATGTAAAAAGTTAAAAGGGAAAAAGTGAATAGAACTATTGTAAAATAACCTGCTGTACTAAAAGCACGCTAAATAACGGTTCAACTTATCAACCTATCAACTTATCAACCTATCAACCAGTCAACTTATCAACGTATCAACCAAACTAAGCGCTCTTCAGCGACGGGTCCACTGCTTTGGTAGCCCTTATAGATGGATACCAGGCAGCCAGCAAGCCAACCACTAAAATGGTAATGATAACGAGCACGAAGTCCTTGAAGTGAAACTCCACGGGATAAGCCTCCACTGCAAACGAGCTGCCAACCAGCTTAATAAATCCGAACCGCTGCTGCAGCAAACCGATTCCGGTGCCGAGCAAAAGACCTGTAAGCCCTCCGGTAAGGGCCCATAAAACCCCTTCAAGAAGAAATATCCTCCTTATAGTTTCGGGGAATGCACCCATGGCTTTCAGAATGGCGATGTCTTTTTGTTTTTCGAGTACGAGCATAGATAGGGCGCCAACCATGTTGAAGGAGGCTATAATAAGCACAAGCACTAATATGGCATAGATAGCCCATTTTTCCGACCCCATAACCATGTACATGGTCTTGTTTTGCTCATACCGTTTCTCCACTTTAAAGTTATTGCCCAGCAGCGATTGCAAATGCTTTTGAATTTCAGGCGCTGCGCCGGCATCTGCTTTTATCTCAATGGAAGAAAACTTTTTTTCAGCTGAAAACAATCGTTGAACAAGGGGTAAAGGCGCCAATACATACTTACTGTCGAACTCATCTCCTATGGCAAACACACCTGCGGGGTGGAGGGTCAGGGTTTGATAAGCGGATGTTGGATTCAGAGCCGGATTGATAACATCCGGATTGGTATAGCAGAGGGTAATATAACTAAGCGTATGGACATCAGTACCTAATTCGTTCATAATATGGCGGCCAACTATAGCAGTACCTGGACTAGCTTTGGAGGTATCTGTCAAAGGCTGGCCAACAGTAACCGTACTATCGCCCTGCACCAGGTAATCAAGTACGTCATTTACTTTAAAATAATTGTTATCAATTCCTTTCAGGGAGATGATACTTTCCTGGTTGTTGTTGATGGCAAATACATTGTCTTCCAGAACGGTGGTTACATTTTCAACTCCTTTTATATTTTTTATGGCTTGTATCCCGGCGCTGTCCATCGGAAAGAATTTGCCCCTGGCAACAGTGATCCTGATCTCGGGATAAAAGGCTTTGTACATGTCCTTAACAATGGACTCGAGCCCGTTAAAGACCGAAAAGATAATAATCATAGCGCCGCTGCTAACCGCAATGGCCACCATACTGATACGTGATAATACAGGCACAGCATTAGCCGAACGCTTGCCGCGCAGGTATCTAAGTGCCAGTTGCCATATCAGAATATTCAAGGGAAAAGTTAAAAGTGAAAAGCCAAAAGTAGTGTTGCCTGAATTCTTGTTATTCCTCAAAATTTACCCGGCAGAACTTTCCTCAGTGCCCGTTTCGTGGGATTTGCGTTCTTCATTAATTTTCTTAAATAACTGATCCATTTTAAACACATGCTCCAGGGTATCGTCGGAATAGAAGGTAAGCTCAGGAACACGGCGAAGCTGGTTTTTTATTCGTTGCCCGAGCAACTTGCGCCATTCCCATCCGCGTTCTTTTATTTTATGCAGCAGTGCAGACTGGTCCTTTACCTGGAAAAAGGAAAGGTATACCCGCGCCTCTAAAAGATCCGGGGTAATCATTACTTTCGATATAGATACCATTCCGCCATCAATAATATTCATTCCTTCGCGCTGAAAAATATCACTCATTTCTTCCATTATCAGCTTACCCACCTGTTTTTGCCTTTTATTCTCTTCCATAGGTCATAAATTAAAGGGATAAAGTTAAACATTAATTGGTCAAAGGGATTATTCGCCCTTACAGGAGCAAAAAACAGGTGAATTAAATTGATAAATATTTGTAAATTCGTGCTTTAACCGAATGTATGAAGAAGGCATTTTTAGCTATCAGCAGTATTATCCTCTTTGCATGCTGCAAAGAAAATGACACTCCTATTGTTTTTAGTCACAGCTATAGTACAGACAGTACTTATGTACAAACATCAGGTTTACCCTCAGCCGATGCCCATAATGTGCTGATAGAGGAGTTTACAGGCGCAAGCTGCTCCAATTGTCCCGCAGCGCATACCGTGCTTCTTGGTTTAGAAGGTACAGGTCATGTAAACGTAGTTTCACTCTATATTACAGATTTCACCCAAACCACACCGCCATCCGGCGCCCATTATGACTTCAGGCATTTAGCAGCATCTAAAATAGGGTCAGGCATATATGGTGGAATAGGCGCCATGCCTTTGGGCGGAGTGGACAGGATTCCTCTTGCAGGCTCCCTTCTTTTAGGCAAATCGGACTGGAATTCTGTAGTAAATGCGCAGAAGCTTTTAACGGACTCCGTAAACCTGCTGGTATCAAGCAGCTTTGCAGGAGGCGTAGCCACCATAACAGCGAAGATTACTTATCTGCAGCAAATGTCCACAAAGCAAAATTTAACTATAGTAATTGTTGAAGACAGCATGGTAGATATTCAGGAAATAGTACCCGGCACAGCATACCCAAGCGGGTATGACAGTACCTATACCTTTACCAATGTTTTCAGGGATATGATCACCTCAGTACCATTGGGAGACCCTATACTGGATACCATGGCAACCAAAGAAAAAGGAAGAACCTTCATCCGTAAATACACTTATACACCGGCTACAATGACACCTGCCATAATACCTGCACATTGCCGGGTAATCGCATTTGTGAACGCCCCTGGCGGCACAGGCGGTGACTTCCATATTCTACAATCATGGAAGACCAATTTAGTACCATAAGCAGCATCTGATATTTTTTATAGCCTTGTCTTAACCGGCAAGGCATTTTTTTAAAGGATTATTTTCATACATGAGATACTTTATTCAGGCCGGTTTTTTTCTATCAGTCCTTGTTTTGGCAGTTGGGACAGGATGCAATAACAGCGGCGAAGAAAAGAAAACACCGGTAGTTACTGATACTGTAAAACCGGTACCGGTAAAAACACCAGTATTTGATGCCGACACGGCTTATGGATATGTAGGCGACCAGGTAGCATTCGGGCCACGCACACCGGGGTCTGCCGGCCAGACCAAATGCGCAGCATGGATGGAGGCAAAACTGAAAAAAGTATGTGATACGGTTTACAGGCAGGAAGTACATGTGACTGGCGGCGACAAGAAATCGCTGCCCTGCATTAACCTTATCGGTGTAATTAATCCAAAGGCTGCCAAACGTATATTGTTACTTACCCACTGGGACAGCCGTCCATGGGCCGACCAGGATACCAGGGATTTGGACAAACCCATTCTTGCGGCCGATGATGCCGGCAGCGGAGTAGGCGTATTACTGGAACTGGCCCGCGCAATAAAGGGCTTCAGCCTGCCGGCTAACATGGGCATAGATATTTTGTTCACCGATGTAGAAGACTATGGCCGCACCGAATGGGGCGAAGATTCCTATTGCCTCGGCACCCAATACTGGGCGCGGCACCCGCATGTGCCCGGCTACAAGGCTGATTTCGGGATACTGCTGGATATGGTAGGCGCAAGAGGCGCGCAATTTCCGATGGAGGGTTACTCTACACAATACGGAGGAGATGTGCAGCAAAAGGTATGGCAGGCAGCCCGCACCGCAGGTTATTCATCTTACTTCCCATTCGTAGCCAGTGTAGACATTACAGATGACCATGTACCGATCAACAAAATGACCGGCATCAAAACAATCGATATCATCAACCTCGGCAACGATCCGGAAAAGCCATTCCCGGCGCACTGGCACACCCATGCCGACCAGATGAACATTATTGATAAAAGCACGCTGAAAGCTGTAGGGCAAACTTTGCTGCAGGTGGTTTATGAACAGGCTCAACCCGCAATTTGATGAAGAACAAACTAAAATTCCGGCCTGCCATCTTAATGGTGCTCGCTCTTTGCGTTTTTATAGCCGCATGTAATGGCGGTGGCCATTACAAAATCGTAGAAATCTCGAAAGATAAAGGCGTCATGCGGCGCTTTTACCCCGATGGCAAACTAAGGTATGAGGCCGAGGTAACAATAATTCCCGATAACAAAATTGGCACAGACAGCAACAGCCGTGATAAGTATGTAATGAACGGGATTCGCAGAGAATATTACCCCAATGGAGAAATGAGTACTTTATCGTTTATGAAGAATGGTGTGGAGGACCATGGCCAGAATACTTATACTTTTTTTGAGAATGGGCGGTTGAAAACAATCATTCATGATGGTGTCAGTGTTGATATTAAGCAAGAGCATGGCCGGTCTTATAATTCCAACAACAAAACATTTAACTCAACAGTGGCGGTAGTTGGGCCTGATCTCACAGCATCTGTTGCAAATAACTGCCGAATATTTAAGCATGTTACCGGTTCATTGCAGATCAGCATTTCGGGTGGGGGTCTGGATACATTCATAAATAATATTACGTACGATCAAGCGAATAACTTACATGAGTGTACAATTGTTATCCCGGTTAAATTCCGGGTCAAAGGTGATTATAGGTGTTTAGTCCGTTACGCTTTAACCGATAGTATCTCAAATATTCGCGTTATTACAGATACGGTAATAACGCCCGTAAAATTCAGTGCCGGCGAATTGTGATTCTTTTAGAGTTTACACTTACTTACTTTGCACTATATTTGCGCTGTTTAAAAAATATAAAGTATTTTGAAATACCGTAATGCCATACTTATTGTTTTATTGATCATTGTTGCAGACCAGGCGCTCAAGATCTTTATCAAAACCCATTTCTCTAACGGGGATGAAGTGAGGATGCTGGGTAGCTGGTTCAGGCTGCACTTTATTGAGAACGAAGGAATGGCGTATGGTCTGAAGATCAGTGAATCGGTGGTGGGTAAAATATTGCTTTCCTCCTTCAGGCTGGTGGCGGTAATTTTCGGATTCTTCCTGTTGAAAAGATTAGTAAAAAAAGGATACAGCAAGGGGGCCATCATTTGCGGATCGCTCATACTGGCAGGAGCCCTCGGCAACCTGATAGACAGTATGTTTTACGGGTTGATATTTTCAGACAGTCCTCCATCCTGTTTCTCGGGCAATTACGACAACCTGCATAATATGCTGCAGAACCATAGCAAGGAGGCTGTTGCTCACCTTACCTCATTCGGACACGGTTACGGTAAATTTTTACAGGGCAAAGTAGTGGACATGCTTTATTTCCCGCTGGTGGATACAAGGATGCCGTCATGGGTCCCTTTTTTCGGAGGCAGGAACTTTATCTTTTTTGAACCGGTATTTAATATCGCGGATGCAGCAATTTCGATAGGAGTACTTACACTTGTATTCTTTCAAAAGCGGCTCATACATAAAACGCACAGCAGTGACAGCAGTGGTGACAACACAAGCGATAATTTAGTAACCCAATAAGGTATGTCAGAAGAAAATTCAGCAGAAGACAATACAATCTCCGTGGCCGTATGGCTGGCGGGGCGCAGCTACCGCATCCGCATAAAGCCGGAGGAAGAATCTGCCGTTCGCAAAGCGGTGAAGATGGCCGATGAAAAGGTAAAAGAAATGAGAAACCATTATGCAGGCAAGGATGACCAGGATTTTATGGCCATGTGCCTGCTGAGCTATGCCGCCGACAGCGCTATCGAATCTTTCAACAATCCATTGTTGCAGGAAGAACTGAACAAGCTGGAGCGGAAGATTGACAAGGTGATTGGGACCGCCCCAAACCCCTGAAGGGGCTTCCCCATGTTTTTTAAAGCTGGACGCAAGATATAAATTTTGACAGCCAGGCTATATGCCTCTGGATTTGTACCGAAAAGTGCAAACTGCAATCAACACGGGTTTTTGCATTCCCGTATAATTTTTATACTATTACATTCTATGAAATTGCAACGCCTTATAAATAATCTCGTGGTTATTACTGTGACCCTGATTATATGTACCTCCGTAATCTGCTGCAAACCGGTCACTAAAGGAAAAGAAATAAGGGTTACCATGGAAGTGAGCCTGGATGAATTTCTTAGGGACAAAGCAAATGACCCGAATGACTCTGCATTGAACGCTGCTATAGAAAACACCATGGCGACCAGATGCATAAGCGATACAGGATTTGTCATTCTGTTCGGCGCAATTTATCAACGGGAAAACCCGGGTGTAAACATGGCGAAATTGTTTATTAAACCATCACAATCTGAAATTGGTATCAACAGCGACAATGAAACGGTGATCAATGCTCTTAACCGCCAGGCAAATGATGCTGCCAGCCAGACCTACCATATACTACAAAGTAGGATCGGAATGGTGGATAAAGGCCATCCAACCATGGAATATGACCCGAAAAAAGGAATTATTAAAGCTACGTTTAAAGGGGAGTATAGTTACGACCGGTTGAACTCTTTTATGTCAAAAGGCGAACTGCTGTTTGGAGAAACCTATAAGAACGAAGATTTTCTGCCATTTTGGGTAATACTAAATGACAAGTTAGCGGCTCTTGATTCGGATAACCCCGAATTGTGGCAATTGTTTAAAACAAGACGACAAAAAAATGAACCCACCGAAAAAGAGGATACTGCCAGTCTGAAATACAAAGAGGATACTGCCAGTCTGAAATACAAAGAGGATACTGGCGGTCTGAACTACTATGTGCAGAGCGCCAATACCAAATGTAGTCTTGACTGGATACGAGACATAGATAAGAAAGCTGAGCTTGCGAGCAAAAACCCTTTGTTCACTGTATTAGCTCTAAGTGTAAACAGTACGGATCAGGCCATGGCTTTACCGGGGCCTGTTGTGGGTTATGTGTTCTGGTACGATATAACGAAATTGGATATGATACTGGCTGATAAAAGAGTAAAAGATATATTACCTGCCGGAGCCAGAATTGTTTACGGAGTGGAGGATAAACCCAAGAAAAATAAACCTGCCAGTAAATATTTACCAGTGTATGCCATAAAATATCCAACCGATGGGTCTCTTGTTTTAGATTGCAGTTGTATCACTAAGGCGCGTGCAGATTTTGATCCCATTACGGGTGAACCTGCTGTAACTATAGACATGAACCTAACAGGTGCCAGGCGCTGGAAACAATTCACCACGAAGAATGTAGGTAATTTCATAGCCATGGTATATGATAACCGGGTATTTTCTTGCCCGAGAGTGGACGGCCCCATAGAAGCAGCCAGCACACAGGTGACCGGGAGCTTCACAATAGAGCAGGCGAACGATATGGCTAACATACTAATGTCGGGAAAATTACCGGTGCCGGTGCGTATCATAGCAGCAAAAGGATATTGTGAAATAAAAGTGTATTCTAAATCATAACGCTTCCATCAACACCTCCATCTTACTGCCTCTTGACCCTTTAATAAGAATTGAACTATGCTCAGGCTTATGAGACCTGACAAACGCTGCCGCGTCAGCCGAGTTTTCAAACCAGGTGTAGCTATTATGTAAATCCCTGAATTCCTTGCCTACCAGCATCACATCTTTCCAATGGTACTGACCAATCAGCGCAACTAATTCCAGGTGCTCATTGTGTTCTTCTGCGCCCATTTCTTTCATACCGCCGATCCATAGCATTTTATTGGGCAGGTCAGCCTCAGCAAAATTGATTATTGCCGCCCGCATACTGGTGGGGTTGGCGTTATAAGCATCGAGAATAATTTTGTTGGTGCCTTTTTGTAACCACTGCGAACGGCTGTTGTCGGGGTTATAGGCGGCAATAGCCTGCTTTATCACATCAATGGATATACCGAAATGCAGGCCTGCAGCAATCGCCACCAACACATTCGGAGCGTTGTACGCCCCTACCAGGTGAGTATGAATAGTAGTCTCGGTATGCGCTGTGAGCATGGCTATATTCAGGAATACCCCGTCCATAATTGGCTTACCTATATACTCAGCATTGGCGCTGCCGTAGGTTACCTGGTGTGCAATTCCCGCGGCCATTTGCTCCAGGTAGTCAAGATCGGTATTTCTGAATATTGTTCCCTGGCTGGCACGTATAAAATCGTACAATTCACCTTTCGCTTTCCGCACACCTTCTATTCCGCCAAAACCCTCGATATGCGCCTTACCGCAGTTGGTGATGATGCCATGGGTAGGCATTGCGATACTGCAGTAACTTTCAATTTCCTTCCGGTGGTTGGCGCCCATTTCTATGATGGCCATCTGGGCGTCATTTTTAATTTTCAGCATTGTGAGCGGAACACCAATATGGTTGTTCAGGTTGCCTTCTGTGGCATAAGTAGTAAACCGGGTACTGAGAACGGCAGCAACCAGTTCCTTTGTGGTTGTTTTACCATTAGATCCGGTGATAGCAATAAAAGGTATAGTGAATTGGCTCCTGTGGTATTTTGCAAGCTGCTGCAACGTTTCCAGAGCATTGGGTACAAGAATACATCTTTCGTTTATTGCGAAAGAAGCATCGTCAATAACAGCGCAGGCCGCCCCCTTTTCCAAAGCCTGTGCTGCAAATGTGTTTCCGTTAAAATTCTCTCCGCTTAGCGCAAAGAATATTTCTCCCGCTTTAATTTTGCGCGTATCCGTCTGCACAGCCGGGTGCTGCAGATATAATTCGTATAAACGGGTTATTTCCACAAGTCGTGATTTGGATAAAGTGTAAAAATAAAGAACCCTCCCGAAACATCGGGAGGGTTCTTTTAAAAAGCTATCAGAATTATTATCTTTTATGGTATTTCTGCCTGCCGAAGCTATTGCCACCCGGCTCATTATCACCATCCGGACTACCCAGGCGATCCATTACACAACGGAAACCAATTGTATTCGTGGAAAGGTTGCCCTGCATAAAACGACGGGTGCCGGGAGAAACCCAATATTGACGGTCGGCCCATGAACCACCTTTATAAACTTTGGTTGAATCATTGATGAGTGAACTCTTGCCGTAATCATATACCGCGTTAGATAAAGTATCACCATCGTGGTAGTTATTCAAATCTCCGCTGCGTACATCATACTTGCTGTTAGACAGGATTTCGGAAGGAGAAACATCCACATAAGGCAGATTACCTATACTGTCCTTTTCTTCAATCGTACCATCTTCCTGTAGCTGAACCCTCCTGTATTTATTACCACGGAATGGACGGAATTCATTCACATCTTCATGCGACATAGGACGGTATGTGTCCATAACCCACTCATTTACGTTACCGGCCATATTATACAAACCAAATGCATTGGGGAGGTAACGGTCAACCGGAGCAGTAATGTCCGCATTATCGTTAAGGCCGCCTGCCACACCCATCATATCACCCTTACCACGCATAAAGTTACCTTCAAAAAGGCCCTGGTATTGGTTATGCAAACCATAACGGGGTGTATTTTTTGGACCCCAAGGCATTGAATTCCTGTCAGTAACAACTTCTTCACCACGACGGCGTTTGTTTTCAGGGCTTGGGTTATTACCTATCAGGCCTAAAGCTGCATATTCCCACTCAGCCTCAGTTGGCAGGCGGTAATCGGGAAGAAATACGCCATCCTGCCTTTTAACTATCCTTTTACCGGAACCCTGGGGATCAAGATCTTTGTGCGGACGAGGACCTGCTGTTCCTTCATATTGTCCTGCAAGGTATGACTCAGTAGTGAAAACGTCCTCACCTGACTGCGTTGAGTTAGGCTTGAGGGCTCCTGCATCCATGATAAGCAGATACTCATTTACACGGTCGGTGCGCCACTGACAGAAATCCGTTGCCTGGTACCAGTTTACCCCTACAACCGGATAATTGTTGTATGCATTATGCCAAAAGTAGTTCTTGACATAGTTCTCATTATAACCAAGGGCAGAACGCCATACCCATGGGTCCGGCATTTCCTTGTATACGAGATCCTGGTAGTCATTTCCGTAAACGCGCTGAAGCCAGTAAATATACTCCCGGTAGCTAACGTTGGCTACTTCTGTTGCATCCATATAAAAGGAAGATACAGTAACTGTGCGCCTCATGCTGTTATTTTCCAGGGTTGGCATTTCGTCATCAGTTGCGCCCATGGTAAAGCGTCCGCCTTGTACGAACACCATGCCCACAGGTGTTTGCTGCCCTGGGTAGTTAGTTACTTCATAACCACCAAAACGTTTATCGTTCAGTGGCCACCCTGTAACCTGGGAAACACCGGCACCCTTGCCTTTCTTTTTCGAATTCTTTGCGCAACTGGATAATAAAGTAACTGCACCTATGCACAGGAAACCAATAAAAATGAGTTTTCTTTTCATAATTATTCTAAAATATTTACACTAATTAGCAGGTAAGTAGTCAAAACTTGTTACAATGTTACCTCATTCTTTTCAAATTTTCAAGCTTTCAGAAGGTTAGCCTGAAAAAAATTGCAAAATTTATTTTTTAAGAATATAATATTTGAAAAATTATTACGTTATAACCTTATTAAAAAAAACTCTGAATGTGGGTTTTTATTGCATTTATTAGTTAATTTTGATACAAATGTCTTATACCCTTTTAATCGTTTAAATACCAATTGTATAAATGAAAAATATTATATCATTACTGGTTTTACTAATAACCCTGTTGGGGTCCCGCCCTGTTTGCGCATTTACCACTACCTGCCAGGTATCGCAGGGTGACATTTATGAAGGTTATATTGTCGAGAAAATATGGCTTAATAATTATGCCATTCCCAAAATATACCTTACAAATATCGGGTATACCGAAAATGTTGCTTTGCCCGGCGATGCAACGCTGTCTGATCCCGGCAAATATATGGTACAGATAGGCATGGAACGAAAGAGGCCCTTTATGGTGGTACGGATACCTGCTTATGTAGCAGGAGCCGGCGCCGGTCTTGTGAACCAGGTGAGCACTTTTTCAATTTCTTTCGAAGAAGCCCCAAAGGCAGAGAACAACATAGGAGCAAAAACCACCGATGCTACTACCTCATCCCATCTGGCCAGCGGAACCTGGTATAAAATAGGTATCACCAAAACCGGATTTTACAAAATAGACAATGACTTTATTACCGGCCTGGGCTTAAATCCTGCCAATATTAACCCTGCCAATATCCGCATATTTGGCAATGGAGGCAGAATGCTGTCAGAAGATAATGCAGTTCCACGCCCTTCTGATCTTATTGAGAATGCCTTATGGGTGACAGGTAACGGGGATAATGTTTTTGATAAAGGTGAGTTTGCAGTGTTTTACGGAGTGGGCACAATGGCGTGGGATGCAGACACGGCACATAAAAGGTTCAATCACCTGAAAAATCTATATACCGATACTGCCTGTTATTTCATCACCTTCGATCAGGGAGCCGGCTTGCGCATAGGCCAGCAACCGGCTATGGCACCGGGTAATGTAAATGTAACCAGCTATAACTATTATGATGTACACGAAAATGATGAAGTGAACCCGGCTACACTTGGTAAATACTGGTATGGAGAACAGTTTTATCCGCAACTGGCTAACCTTAACCAGAATTTCACATTCGACATGGGTTCTCCGGTTACCTGTGTTTACTGTACGGTAGCTTTCGCATCAACTTCAGCAACAGGCGGATGTGGTTTTTCTGTGTCACTTAACGGCGCAACTCCGGGAGCTTCCTATACCTTTAATAGCGCTACAACAGGAGATAATGTTATGAATTATAATGCCCTTAGCCTGAGTGGCGCCTGTGGCGCCCAGGTTGTAAATGTAGGTGTAAATTTTGCTCCGGTTAATGGTACAGGAACGGGTTACCTTGATTATATAGAGATAAATACCCGGCGCGACCTGATCATAACAGGCGACCAGATGAGTTTCCGCGATTTAAACAGCACCGGTGCAGGCAATATTGCTAATTACCAGTTACAAGGTGCTAACAGTAATACAATGGTATGGGATGTTACCAACCCGCAGTCTCCTGTTATTATGAATGGCACGCTCAGCGGCAGTGCCTTCACCTTTACCCAGGATGCAGCAGCATTGCACGAATTTACAGTAATGAACAACACCAGCTTCAGTACACCTAAATATGTCGGCCCGGTCGCCAACCAGGACCTGCACAAAATGTCGGATGGAGGCCGTAATGCAGCAGACCTTATTATTGTCACTTATCCCGGATTTAAGACGCAGGCCGAAGACCTTGCCGCATATCATCTTAATCATGACAAAATGCGTGTTGTTGTTGCTACCACTACTGAAGTATATAATGAGTTCTCATCGGGATGCCAGGATATAAGCGCTATAAGGGACTTCGTGCGTATGTTTTATAAAAATGCTAAAGACACGGCTGATTTGCCTAAGTACCTGCTATTATTGGGAGGCGCCTCTTATGATTACAAAAACAGGGTAGCTAACAATAGTAATTTTGTACCCGTTTTTGAATCGGCAGAGTCCCTTAATGACCTCCTGAGCTTTTCATCAGATGATTTTTACACCTTCTTAGATGACAACGAATATATCGAAAACAAAGCAATACTCAATGTAATGGACATTGGTATAGGACGACTACCTGCAAGAAACCAGAATGATGCCACCATACTGGTGGATAAAATTAAAGGTTATGCCGCTCCGGCTACCTTAGGGCCATGGAGAATATCAACGACTCATGTTGCAGACAAGGGATGCAATGATCCTGCCGGAAATCATATGGATGATGCCGAAGCTGCTGCTAATGCTGTAGGAACTGCAGGTAATAATTTATACAATGAAGGCAAGGTGTATGTTGACGCACTTCCTATTGTCTCAACACCTGCAGGGGCCCGTTGCCCGGGTGCAAATGCCGCATTAAACGAACAGGTGTTCAAAGGAACTTTCCTGATCAATTATAACGGGCATGGTAACCCCCAGGTATGGTCTGCAGAACGTATCCTTACCTTAGATGATTATAATAGCTGGAACAATGCAAATATGCTTCCTTTTATGATAACCGCAACCTGCGATTTCGGGCAATTTGACCACCCGCAGTTTGTATCATCTGCTGAACAACTGGTTTTGCGTAAAGGCGGCGGAGCTATTGCCATACTAACCACTACCCAGGCAGTATATGCATATTACAACCGTGAGATCAATGTTCAATACCTGACCGCGCAGATCACAAAAATTTTGGGCAGTAAAAGAAAGACTTTCGGAGAGGCAAGCCGGATCGGGAAAAATATAACCTTCGTCAAATCGCACGATTTCGGCGAAATTGCCAATTTCCGTAAGTTCTCCTTGCTCGGCGACCCTGCACTTACCCCTGATTTCCCGGAATTTAACATTGCAATAGACAGTGCTACCGACGGATATACCCTGAACCGCGCTGATACCATAAAAGCTTTGGGCGCCTATATTATTAATGGCAGTGTAAGAGACAACTCCGACCATATAAAAACAGATTTTAACGGCATGTTATCCGTTACCCTCTACGATAAGCCAAGAACCATTACCACTATCAGCGGATGTGACCAGACCTACCAGGTACAGGACAATATCGTTTACAAAGGAAGGGTATCCGTTACAAATGGCCTGTTTTCATTTACTTTTATTACTCCTAAGGACATCAATTATTACTTTGGCACAGGCAAGGTAAGCACCTATGCCGAAAACGGCGTTACAGACGCCGCAGGCGCTGACTCAACATTGAAAATAGGCGGTTTCTCAGACCACCCTGTCATCAGCAGTGAACCCCCGATAGTAAAACCATACATCAACGACAGTTTGTTCCTGAATGGAGGAATTACCGGCAGCAATACTTCCCTGTTCGTAACATTTTATGACAAAACGGGTATTAATGTTTCAGGCAGCGAAGTGGGGCACGACCTGACCGCGGTACTCGATGGCAATATTGAATCACCCTACATTCTCAATGATTACTATGAAACAGCTCCTAATACTTACCAGCGTGGTTCTGTATCCTTCCCGATAACGGGGTTAGCCAACGGAAGGCATTCAATTACTGTAAAAGCATGGGATGTGAACAATAATGTTGGTGTAGGAACGGTAGACTTTATGGTAGTAGATGGTAAAGTGGTAGACATACAGCAACTAATGAATTATCCCAATCCGTTTAATAATACCACTAATTTCATTTTTGAACATAACCACCCGGATGAGGAGCTTAACGTACAAATAAATATCTTTAATACGAGCGGTTCTTTGGTGAAAAATATCCAGAAAATATTCATACCATCAGGTAGCCGGAGCAATGAAATAACATGGGATGGAACGGATATTAACGGAGATAGATTACCATCGGGTGTGTATGTATACCGACTGACTATTTCCTCTGTAAGTACAGGATTTAAATCCACTGCATACCAAAAACTGGTAATTACACGTTAATAGGTAACCCAATGTCAATTTTATATTGACAGAATGGGCAAAAAGAAATACTTTTGCAAAACTTTAAATTTTATAATAATAACAGAATGGCAAAAAACTTTGCTTTAATAGGCCTGACGCTATTGACAGGAATGTCTGCATTTAATGCTCTAGCTCAAACATCCGGAGGTGGCAATAACCCTTCTTTTGTAACTACTGCCGTGCCTTTTTTAAGAATCACTCCGGATGCCCGCGCAGGAGGGATGGGCGATGCAGGTATAGCTGTTACACCCGACCCTAACGCCCAATACTGGAACGTGGCAAAAATTCCTTTTTCGGATAAAAACTTCGGTGTTTCAGCTACTTATACACCGTGGCTCAAAGACCTCGTGCCTGATATTTTCCTTGCCTACATCTCTGGTTATGCCAAATTTGGTAAAGACAATGTGAATGCCGTAAGCGCCTCCATGCGTTACTTTTCTCTGGGTAATATCAACTACACAGATGCGCTGGGAAACCCGATAGGTACAGGCATGCCGAGGGAGTATTCCTTTGACCTGGGCTATTCACGTAAGCTTTCCGAGTTTTTATCTACCGGGCTAAGTTTCCGTTATATCCATTCTGCAATCGCCTCAGGCGTCAATTACAGTTCAGGCTCAGGGCAATATAGCCCAGGTAATGCCGCCGCTGCCGACCTTGGCGTTTACTACTCCAAAAAACATGATATAGATGGCATCAAGAGCAATACTTTTAGTTTCGGGGCTGTAGCCAGCAACCTTGGTTCCAAGATCTCTTACAACTCAAGCAGGAAAGATTTTATACCCATGAATCTCGGTATTGGCGTAGCCTATACTTCCCTGTTTGATGAATACAACAAGATCACTTTTGCGGTTGACCTCAATAAATTGCTGGTTCCCGCAATTTATTCTTCCAATGGTACTGATACACAGGTGAATGTTGTTACTGGTATATTTAAATCATTTTCCACAGGCGACCAGCTAAGGGAAATTGACGCTTCCATTGGCGCTGAATACTGGTACCAGAATACAATTGCTTTCAGGGCAGGTTATTTTTACGAAGATAAAAATAACGGCGACCGCCAGTTTATTACCTGCGGCCTGGGTGTAAAGTACAATGTATTTCAGCTTAACATGTCCTACCTGGTAGCACAGGGTACAGGTACTACCCGCAACCCCTTATCTAATACATTGCGCTTCTCGCTTATTTTCGAATTTGATAAGATAGAAAAAGCAAAAGACGACGAAACTCCGTCAGAACCGGTTAAGACACCATAATCTTAAAGAACATCATAAAGAGAGCCCTGCACCTGCGGGGCTTTTTTATGCCCGTTGATTTTGCCCGCCAGCTGCGTGAAAACCCCATCCCTAAAGGGCTACCGTTAGGACACAAATATTGCCTGGGTGCCTATTACCGAAGCAGGCAATTTAACCAAGCCCAGCGGGCTTTCCCGTGAATAGCCGTGGGTGCAACCCACGGGAAAAAGTCAACAGGGGCCAACCCTGAAAGGGTTTTCCGTGGTGTGGGATATGCTGA
>CAIMDZ010000117.1 GCA_903839875.1 uncultured Bacteroidota bacterium | reverse complement strand
CGGTTCGCTTCGTTCGGCTGCGCCTCACTACGCTCACCGCTCAATACAGGTAGGTTTTTCAAAGAACAAACATATAAGGGTCTCCCTTGCGAATCTATTCTTCGTGAGTAAGTTGAACCTCCTGACTGGTGCTGTGTGGCAGGGGGTACTGACGGGGAAAGCTTAAGTCAATAACATTGCCCGATAAGGGTTGAATGTGTTATCAGAATGCTATAATCGCTTAGGAATTAGTCAGGCCCTGGCACAAAAAAAAGAGACTGTGCTAGACAGTCTCTTTTTCAGAACGCTTAAAGAAGTATTATTTCTTTTTAGCGGCTGCCTTCTTAGGGCCAGCATTCTTTTTACTTGCTGCCTTTTTCGGTGCAGCTGCTTTTTTTGCAGGAGCTGCTTTCTTAGCAGGTGCTGCCTTCTTTGCTGGTGCTGCCTTCTTAGGGGCTGCTTTCTTAGCGGCTGCTTTTTTCGGAGCCGCTTTCTTTGCTGTTGCCATAACTGTGAATTTAAGGGTTAAACAAAAATCTTTATGCTATATGGCAAAAATCGCTGAGGGGGTTAGGCCTAAGCGATCGCTGTGTTTACTTCTTTTACTGATACTAATGTCTTAGTACGTGTCTTTCGAAATTCAACCACACCGTCAGCAAGCGCAAAGATGGTAAAATCTTTACCCAAACCTACATTATTGCCCGGATGATAAACCGTGCCACGTTGACGTACAATTATATTACCTGAGATCGCCGGTTGTCCGCCGAAAATCTTTACTCCTAACCTTTTACTATGTGAATCGCGGCCGTTCCGTACACTGCCTTCGCCTTTTTTATGTGCCATTATTTATTGTTAATTACTATTATTACAAGTTAAAGTTAAGCAATTTCATTTATTTTTATCTTAGTCAGGCATTGACGATGACCATTTTTTTTCTGGTATCCCTTTCTGCGTTTCTTATGAAAGATAATAACTTTGTCTCCTTTAAGATGATCTAAGATTTCAGCCGAAACTTTTTTTGCGTTGTTGCCAACAGTTATGTTTCCATCATTGCTTACCATGAGGACTTCTGAAAATTCAACCTTGTCACCGGCATTGCCTGAGAGGCGATGCACAAACAATTCATCATTCTGTTTTACCTTGAATTGCTGCCCTGCTATATTAACTATTGCAAACATGATTTTCCTAAAATATTTTCGCAAAGATAACAGACTTTTTTATTCTAAACAAAAAAATTTGTTATTTTTTTTTGATTGACAAAAAAAATCGTTACCCTTATTGGTAGTCGCCGGCGATAGAAATAATATTACAAGGCTTGTTTTTAATATTAACTTTGACGACCGAATAATAATTTGATGAAGATAAAATCTTTCCTCGCAAAGCCTTACGCAGCATTTATACATTCGAAGTTGCGCAAAGGCATGACCTCTGCAGTGGCCGACCAGCGCGGTGTTTTGCAGATGCTCATCAAGTCAGGAGGGCGCACTGTTTTCGGGAAAGAACATGACTTGCAGAATGTAAAGAACTACGAAGATTTTAAAAAGGCTGTTCCCATCCGCGACTACGAAGCCTTCCTTCCCTACATAGAAAAAATAAAAGGCGGCGAACAAAATGTATTGTGGAAAGGCAAGCCGATTTATTTCGCAAAAACATCTGGCACTACAAGCGGCGTTAAATATATTCCGATCAGCAAGGATTCAATTTCGAATCATATTAATGGTGCGCGCGATGCGCTGCTGTGCTATATGGCGGAGAGCGGAAACGCAGATTTTGCAAACGGCAAAATGATATTTCTTTCCGGCTCACCCGAACTGGAACGGGTGGGTGGCATACCTACCGGCAGGCTCAGCGGCATAGTGAATCACTTTATTCCGCGCTACCTGCGTGGCAACCAGCTACCCTCTTACGAAACCAATTGTTTAGAAGATTGGGAAACCAAGCTGGAAAAAATAGTGCAGGAAACAATGCACGAAAATATGACCCTCATCAGCGGAATACCTCCCTGGATACAAATGTATTTCGACTGGCTGAGTGAGCGTAATGAAGGAAAAAAAATAAAAGAACTGTTTCCGCAACTACAGGTAATAGTACATGGAGGTGTAAACTTTGAACCCTACAAATCGAAGCTGCTCGACAGCATAGCCGGCAGTGTGGATATGATAGAAACATTCCCGGCCTCAGAAGGTTTTTTCGCTTTCCAGGATGTGCCTGGAAAAGAAGGATTATTATTAAACACCAACTCGGGCATATTCTTTGAATTTGTACCTGCCGGTGAAACAGGCAATGAAAACCCAACACGATTATCACTTGGTGAGGTGAAGACCGGTGAAAATTATGCACTGATAGTAAGTACCAATGCCGGGCTGTGGAGTTATAACATAGGCGATACTGTTCGCTTCGTCAGCACCAACCCTTACAGGCTGGTGGTAACAGGGCGCACCAAACATTTTATTTCGGCATTTGGCGAGCATGTTATAGCCGAAGAAGTGGAGCAGGCCATGATGAGTGCAGCGAAGCAGTTCGATACACACATCATAGAATTTACCGTAGCCCCGGCCATACATGTGCGCGAAGGACTACCCTATCACGAGTGGTTTGTGGAATTTGAAACACCTCCGCAGGACATGAAACTTTTTGCGGAAACCGTCAACAATAATTTAAGGGCAAAGAACATTTACTACGAAGACCTGATCACCGGTAATATCCTGCAATGCCTGAAAATAAGGGTGATGAAGAAGAACGCGTTTATAGAATATATGAAGTCTGTAGGCCGCCTTGGTGGCCAGAATAAAGTGGCTCGGCTGAGTAACGACCGCAATATAGCGGATGCGCTGGAGGGGTGGGTAAAACCCTAACACCCCCAGCCCCTATAAGGGGGGTACGCCTGAGTCTGACTTTCAACAGGAGGATGTTGACTGAGCATGAATCATGAAATACGATTCAGGTAAATATTTTTTTTGGTCTAAGAGCAGGAGAAGCCTAAAACCCGAACTCTGTTACGGTATTATCTTTGAGTATATGCTCTATAAATAACAAATGCTTTTTTTCGCTGCCGGTGGCTATCCATTCTCCCTTGATGATGTTGCCGGTTTTGACCTGGGTGCGGCTTTTGATTTTCAGGTGGTATTCCAGCATCAGATCTTCGTATTTGTGTTCTTTGTTTTCTTCGTATGGATAAGTGATCTTGTATTCCCTTACCTGGTTCAGTCTGTCGAGGAAAGTATCCATAAATGAAAACAGGAACAAGGTGGAAAGTACCAATACACAACCAACAACAGAAAGAAGAAAATAACCGCTGCCAATTGCCACACCCAGCGCCGCACATAACCAGATAGTGGCCGCAGTGGTGATACCCGTAACCCTGTTAAAACTTTTGAACACTACCCCGCCGCCAATGAACCCGATACCAACAACCACGTTCGAAGCGATACGGTCGGGCGTAGCGGGGGAACCGATAAAATGGGAGAGCATGGTAAAGATGGTAGCCCCCAGGCAAATGAGTATCATTGTTCTGAAGCCGGCTGATTTGCTGCGCAGTTCCCGCTCCACACCAATGGCGCCACCTATAAGTACAGCCAGCACCAGCTTTAGTATCATCGTTTGGTCCAACTCCATACTGAAAATTTTTCGTTTTTATATGCTGTAAACGGTGTAAAATAGCGCATTTATTATTACGGGTTTTGCGAGCTTAGCAACTTCACAAAGCGTATATTATCCAAAAATTATTACTCACGCCTTTGCGCCTTTGCGTGAGACTTTTTTTGCACTTATTTATACCGCGTGAAGTATAAAGATACAATTTGACGCGATACCAGGTATACCTCAATTCAACTGAACAAAATTGGGAGAGTTAATATAGTTACTTGAATACCTGTATTTGATATTTGAATTAAGTATCACCTTGAAACCTCTCATATCGGTAGGCGCTACAGGAAAAAAATAAGCGCGCAGCTCTATGGTTTCAAAGATCAGGTTCTCGTTGCGGCCCCTGATACCTAAACCGAGCACTGTATATAAGCGTGAATTTGAAAAAGACTCATTTTCGCGTGATATCAGGGTAAGGTCGCCCCAGGGAAATGGAGCGAACTGGAAACCCAGTAGTTTGTATTTCAGAAAAAATTCCGTCTCCAGTTGAAGGCTCAGTCTGCGTGAACCAAAAACAGAGTCAGATAAAAATCCGCGTAAGCCGAAATCACTATTTATGCGTAACGGTGCATAAGTTACAATGTTGTAAAGATGGGTGAAATTCAAATTAATGTATTGCCTTATCTTGGTGCTGTTCCAGAAATATATACGGCTGAAGGCTGTGGCGCCGGCAAGGTAGCTCGCATCTTCCCATTTGCCTTTATCGAAAAATGAACCTGTGCGCAGGTAGAACTGTAGGAAGTCGCCCCTGCCGGTAGCAACATAATGAGAGGCGTTAATACCTGCATACGGCCTTTCCAGCGTCAGTTGGTGTTGCCAACCTACAGTTGCACTTATGTTATACCCATAGGGCAGATCCTCAGTGGTGCCAAACCCGTAGATGTATTGGGTCTTAAAATAGTCCTGCCTGAAGAAAGTGAATTGTGCCAGTACGCCATAAGAACTGTTGTAAATGGGATTAAGATTATTGCCTACCTGCACGGGATTTTGCGTAAAGTTGCGGTTGTAATACCTCACTGCTAAAAAACGTCTGTCACGGATGGTATTGTTGGTGGCGGTAAGTTTTTTGATACCAATGTTATACCCTGCCCAAACATCGAACAGGTCGTACTTATACGTGAATAGATGCCGTGTGGCAACAGTGTCGGGCAGATTGTAAATGTTATAATTCTCGTTATGGCTTAAAATAAGTCCACCTGCAAATCTTGAATAGGGCGATACCAGTCTTTTTGTAAGCGACACATACTGGATGGATTCTTCTTCATGTGTATAGTCGCTCATATTCATAACACTATAACCAACAGTAGCGTCAATAAAAGAATGAAAGAGGTTATTTTTCCTGTAAATCCCGCCGTAACCGAAATTGGGCGTCCGGGTATAATCATACAGGCCCGTGATCTCCAGTCTTTGTCCCATACCTAATATATTGGCGTCATACAGGTCCAGGTTGATATGGTTTAAACCATTCGATGCCCCGGTGATGGCTATACTGAACAGGTCCTTTGTATAAACGGTAAGGTCTACCGAATCAGGGTTACCGGGTATGGTGTTAACAATAATACGCGCATCCTGTATAAACTCGAGCGAACGCAGGTAGCGTTCGTTATCCGCTACTTTAAATGCATTGAGCACCGTATTTTCCTTTATAAATAAGTTGTCATGGATCACAAATTTCCGGGAAGTAATATGCAGGCGGTCACCTATTTTCGCTCCTTTACTATTGTCGCGCAGACTGGTATCTTTGAACGAGCGGTTAAAACCATAGGGCTCTATAATGATATGCCTGATTATTTTTCCCTGGTATGGAAGGTAGGGGTCCTCACTCTTACCGTTCATATAGATATAATTTGCGTTGGTATCCGGAATTCTTCTCACCGAATTTACCGCCTGCTGAAAAATATTGTTGACGAATTTATTGTGCGTGAAATGAAGTTTGCTGAAATTGATACTATCTGCAATGCTACTGCCCTGTGCCCTCCCCTCTATTGCAGGCAGTACAAACAACAAGGACAATATGAAAATTTTAGCGGCTGACAATTCTTTCTGTTAGACAATTATAACTAAAACAAGATTACCATTCACAATATTAATCATGAAAAGTATTGTAAAACTCATGCCGGTACTTATTATTAAGATAGTTGTTCATAATAAATAATTTATATAAATGCCTTGGACTGACTAATATAGGTCATTCGGCTGACTAAGTTCAGCAGCAGTACAAATTGCAGTCATTTGAAACAAATGAATAGGTAACTAGGTTTGCAAAACAATATTTAACCCCAAAATCCGGACTAAATATTCAACATTATTGTTAAACTTAAAATCATATTACTATGAAACGACTAATTTTAATTTCCGCGATCATTACAGTTGCATCCAGCTGTTTTGCACAAACAGAATGCAGCAAAAACAATCCCATTTTTAAGACTGATAATTATGGGGCGCCCAAAGAAATCTATTCCTTAGGCAGCAATCCTGAATTTCCTTTTTTAAGGAATCTGTCAACATCCCACCAGGTAGCTTCGGCGATAAGGAGAAGCGAAGACAGACATGGAATGACCGAGCTTAACAGTATGCTTACGGACATAGGATTTACAAATGGAGCAAAAGATGTCACTGCTTCATCTGTAACTGAATATTATATTCCTTCCGGCACTTTAGGCAATATGGGTGATGGCAATTTCAATACCGCTTATATTAAACTGACCGGTAACGGACAGGATATTAAATCCTGGAAGATATCCTCCCCTACAGGGTGCTATGTATATATTCTTGCAAAGTGCGGTAATGCGTTTTACCCCGCTAAACCGCATGGCAGAGCAACAACCAGTATGGATGTTCCGCTTAATTTAAACAGTAATTCAAAAGAGGTTAGTCTTGCCTGCGGTGATATAAAAACGACTACCGGGAGTGTATATGTATATTACCTTAAAAACAGAGACCGTAAACGCGCATTGGCCCCGGAATATGCGAATTTAACTGATCCACGGGCATCAACACCTGTTTTGTTAAATACATCAAAGAAAGTAGAAGCCGTGCCTCAGACATACAAGGTTACGGTTTCCACACCGGATAATAGTATAAGGGTATACGAAGACAGGCCATTGGAGGTAACTGCCAATATCAATGTGGAAAAAACAACTGAATACACGGGTTATTATCCTGCTAAAACAAATACCCAATACAAAGAGGTTTCAAAAAGGATATATAGAAAGACGGAACGTAAAATGCACAATGCAATACGTAAGGAACAAAAAGTGGCCCGGATGACACAGGTGCCTGTAAATACAGATGTTGCAGTAGAATAGTGATTTACAGCTCCTGATCTGATGTAAAAGCATCCCGATAATTTTTAAAAATTATCGGGATGCTTTTACAATATCCCAATATCCCGTTGGTATTTCCTATTTTCACGTCGAATTGAACAATGCGCATGAGGTTTCCGTTTTTAGCAATATTTTTAGTTTCTTTTTTCTTCTTGGCTGAATTGCACGCCCAGTCGCCGAAGCGCGAGTTCAGAGGGGCATGGATAGCAACAATAAGCAATATAGACTGGCCATCGAAGCAGGGGTTGCCTGCTATCAAACAGCAGGAACAGTTCATACAACGCCTGGAACAACTGAAAGCGGTAGGTTGCAACGCGGTTATTGTGCAGATTCGTCCATCAGCCGATGCTTTTTATGCTTCCAAAATTGAACCCTGGAGCCACTACCTGACCGGCAGACAGGACGAACCACCAAGTCCTTATTACGACCCACTGGTTTTTATGGTGAATGAAACGCACAAACGTAATATGGAGTTCCATGCATGGTTCAATCCTTTCCGTGCACTGGTGGACAGTAAGAAAAATCCAAATCCACCAGGCCATGTCACCCGCACCCATCCCGAATGGGTTATCTCTTATGGCGGCAAGTCTTACCTGGACCCCGGCATACCGGAGGCCCGGCAGTATGTGATCAGTGTAATTGCTGATGTGGTAAAACGCTATGATATTGATGCCGTGCACCTCGACGATTATTTTTATCCGTACAGGATAGCAGGTAAACCATTTGGCGATGCAAAGACTTACAACAAATATGGCCAGGGCAAAGACATGGCCGACTGGCGCAGGAACAATGTAAGTCTGTTTATATCGCTGCTGAATACCGAGATAAAACACATAAAGCCGCACATGAAGCTGGGAATAAGCCCGTTTGGTGTGTGGCGGAATAAAAGCAAAGACCCCGAGGGTTCTGCCACAAGAGCAGGTCAGACCAATTATGATGACCTGTTTGCCGATGTGCTGCTGTGGATGCAGAAAGGCTGGATAGATTACCTGATGCCACAGCTTTACTGGGAGCATAGCAATCATGCAGCGCCTTTTGGTGAACTAATGCCGTGGTGGTATGGGCATTGCTATAAGCGGCACGTGTACTATGGCCTTGGCCTGTACCGCATGAGCGATGCGCCAACCGGACCCTGGAAAAGCGTGAATGAACTGCTGTGGCAGATGCGCGATATCAGGGAGCAATGCCCCAACACAGGGTATTGCTTGTACAGTGCACGCTGCCTGGACCTGATAAAAGCGCCGATAAAAGACAGCCTGAAACAGGGTGTTGCCAGGTACCCCGCGCTTGTGCCCGCCATGCCCTGGCTCGACAGTGTAGCTCCTGCGGCACCTGTGTTGGCAATAGAGGTAAGTGCCGGCGGTACACACCTGAAATGGCAGGAAGTAAACCCTGCCAAAGAACCGCTGAGGTATGTGGTATACCGCTTCATCAACAATGAACCTGTTGACCTCGACCGTAACGACCGCATCATCTCCATTCAGCAGGAAACCGAATATCATGATCCCGAATCGAAACGGTACAAGCAATGCAGTTATATAGTTACTGCGTTGGACAGGATGTGGAATGAGAGTAAGGGGAGTAATAAGGTGGGGACTAAGTAGTGAGTTTCTTTTGTTCGTTTGGTTTAATTACTTTCATAGAAGGATTAATACTTGGAATAAACCAAATAATATTACTCAAACGATAAAAACCTTATGAAAAATAGCATGCCTTTTTTATTAGCTTTCTTTTTTTTAAATGATTTGAATGCGCAAAATTATACCCGTTCCAATGTGTTAATTCAATATGACTACAAGTCTCATCCAAATTATAAAGAGAAAAATAAAAGTATGTCAATTTATTTTGGAAGTGGCTTTAAAGATAGCCTGGAGGTCTTAATTGACAATAAAGTAATCTAAAGAAATTTTTTTCAGTCAGACCACATATTAAGTATTACTGGAAAAAATTATACGATTGAAGTATCAGCTAAATCACCGCCCAAATTATTAACTATTAAAAATATTAGGTTAAAAGAATCTTGTGAATTGTTGTTAGATTGGCGGTATAGGTCTTTAGAAATCCACATGCCAACTGTTTACAATAAGGATACCTTTCAATGGTATATTGTTTATACCAATAGAACAGTTATGATAGAATGAAATAGTAAGAAGCTATAGAAAAGATGTTAATTCCTTGGATTAACATTGTCTTGGCCTGTTAACATAAGTGGTTAGTTATGCATAAATATGAAGTGATAATTTTCTGGAGCCATGCAGATGAGATTTTTATTGCTGAAATTCCTGAATTAAGCGGTTGCATAGCTCATGGCGAGACCCAGAATGAAGCGTTAAAGGAAGTGAATATTGTAGCAAAAGAGTGGCTTTCATTAGCAGAAGAAAAAGGGTGGCAGATACCTGAGCCAAAAGGAAGGTTACTATATGCTTAAAGAGCAAATGCACTATATCAATACCCGGTCTTAATCGCACTCATCTCTACCTCCCCAAAAACATGAATGGGTTTGGATGCAGTGTAAAGTCTGCTGAGGATTGCATTTTTTCTTTTGGTAACGATGATGCTATTAATGTTCCTGATAACGGTTTTTTCTTTATAAACGATTTCTGCCGCGCAATATCTGGAAATTACTGAATCAACCATTTCTTTGTTGAATGGGGGGCATTCCGTAAGTGTTGCTTCTTCCAATTCAAACATGGATACCGGCTTTTTGTATAAAAGATAATTTTGTCCAAATAAAAGTAATTCATAAAATAGGACATAACCATTTTGGGGAATGTGAAAACTACTAAGCATTTGTTATTAACAAATGTATTCATAATGCATGTTATGGTTAACAAATAATAACCCGTTAACAAAACCCGGTAGTCTTACTATTTCCTTACATTTATACGGGCTGAACATTATATGGATACCATTACAACCAAACGAAGCAAACTTCAATTATTAGTTGCCTTTTCATTTCTGGTTTATCTGTCGATTTGCGGTATTACGCTTGTTTATGTTTTCCGCGAGTCCGCAATAAGGGCGCTAAATGATTTGAAATTTGACAATGGCCGCGAACTCGCAAATGTTGTTGCGGGTATTTTTTTAATATTTCTGTCCTTTTATCCGGTGTATGTTTTTTTCCAGAATGCGCCTATTATCAGAGTTGACACGGTGACGATCAGGTTTAACAACGATAGTTATCAATGGAGTGACGTGATGAGTATAGTTCTGACCGGGAAACAACCGTACAAGAGCTTTATGAAGACACAGTATACAGAGGGTGCTAAGTTCGTATTTAAAACCGGGCGAACGAGGTATCTGTTCGACAGCAATTATTCCAATTCGTGGCAAGTAAAATTGTTCATTCAAAAAGTAGTATTAGAAAAGAGCACTTATACCGGTATTGCAAAAGATACAGGAACAGCGGGAATAACAGATGAAAGCTCTTATCGCATTTTCAAAGGGAATCCGCTTACGTCTGGCATGTTTATATACATATGGTGTATAACAGGTGGTTTAGCTTATGGGCTATATTCGATTGGACCGAATTTATTTGCAGACGTTTTACTAGGTATGTTCCTGCTTTTCTTAGTGGTTTTACAGGCCTTTGTAACACACTATTTCATTGTATCGGAGGATATGTTAGTAGTCAGAAGCTATATTTTGTTTTGGCGAAATGATGTTTACAAGTTGTCGAACATCAAAGAAGCAGTTATCGGAAGTAGAAAAAACACACTCAGGATTATTACAAAAGACCTTAAATCCAAACTCTATCCAGCCAGCACCTTAAGTTCAGCAATGTGGGACAAGCTGCGGGAGCACTTGGAAAGTGTGGGGATCTCTGTCAGGGATGAAAGTTCGAACTAATCTACCAAACTCACCCCATTAGAATCCGTCGTTAGTATCTCGCTCATAAAATCCAGAAAGGGACGCATTTTTTTGTAGATGTCGCTGGCTGTTTTTGCAAAGTTGGTGCTGAGTACTTCTTCATCAGTAAAGTCGTGACGGAGCAGGAATTGCTTGTATCGGAGCAGTTCTATTGCAGGGTGGTCTTTGGCATAGCCGCGTGGAGCTGAACCCAGTTGCTCGCCCTGCATCTTACCAAATGTATTTACCAGTACTTTGCCGGAAAGCATTTTTTTCCACTCTTTGTAATTATGGTCTATATCCTGCCTGATACGTTGCAGGTCACTGGTGTTTGGGCCCCAGAACCCACAGGCAATAAATGAGTCTCCCGGCTGCAGGTGAAAGTAATAACCACCGCGAAGCTTTTTGGTGGCGCGTTTAAAACCACCATTCCAGTGGGTATTGTATGGCGTCTTTTCTTTTGAAAAACGCACATCCCGGTATATCCTGAACAAGCTGGCTTTGCCTGATGGAGTTTCGATGTTGTCGTGCCTGTTCATCTCAGCCAGCAGGGCAGAGGCGAAATCAATCATGTTTTCATGAGCGGCGGTATATTGGTCTTTATGCGCGTTAAACCACTCGCGGTCATTGTGCTTTGCAAGCGACTTTAAGAAATCGAAAGATGTTTTTTTTATCATAGTTTCTGCTGCCATAAAACGCTTATTACTTTACAAGGTAAAAGTAATGGTTCTTTGTTTTATACTACTGATACGCTTACACTATAACACACACACGTATAAAAATATTCAATTGTTAATATCCTGTGTATTTTTACATTGGCGTAACAATAGATTGTAACTTTGGCATACTATTTTCAGTAACTTTGATATAAACCGTGTATATGTTTGATGACGATTTTAATGACGATGATTGGGGTCCGATAGATGAAACGCTGGCGCGATATGAAGAAGTGAAAAAGGGTGAATCAACAAGTATACTTGATGAGGAAGAATTTGAGCGGGTAATCGAATATTATTTCCAGAATAGTAATGAAGAACAAGCTTTACTGGCCTGCGATATTGCCAGAACCTACTACCCTTTCTCCGCCTCTGTCTTATTACTTAAGGCCGAAATACTGACACAAGCCCAGAAATACGGACAGGCCTTAAAGGCGCTGGATGAAATGGAGCAATATGATAATGGTAATCTTGATGGGGTACTATTAAGATCTGATATATTATTGGCTCAGTTCAAATACGACCAGGCGGCTTTGTGGCTGGAGCAACGAACTGCCGATTTTACAGGTAAGGAAAAAACTGAAATATTACTGGAGCTTTCGGATGTATACGATGAAAGTGAAGAATTTGACGCCGTGTTTGATACACTGAAGCGGGTTATTAAACTAGACAGGCGGAATGAAGAAGCGCTGCAGAAAATATGTTTCTGGGCGGAGTTTACCCAGCGGCTCGATGAAAGCGTAACCCTCCACACACAGCTCACAGATGATGACCCTTATAACGCCCTTGCATGGTTTAACCTCGGTGCAGCCTACCAGGGACTGAAAATGTATGAAAAATGCATTGACGCCTATGAATATTGTGTGGCTATTGATGAAAAGTTTGAATTCGCCTACCGCAATATGGCAGACGCCTATATGCGCCTGAAATGGTATGAAAAAGCGCTTGATGTGCTGGAAAAACATATAGAAATAGCCAAACCCGAAGATGTGATATTTGAGGCTATGGGCTATTGCTGGGAGAAAAGGAAAGATTTCGGCCGGGCAAGGCAGTTTTACCGCCAGGCATCGCAGTTGAGTCCGCAGGATGATGGTATCTTTTTTAAAATTGGCGAGACCTACGCACGTGAAAAACAATGGGAGAAGGCAGTAAAATCTTTCTCAGTGGCGCTGCATCTGGATAAAGAAAATGCAGCCTACTGCATGGCCATAGGCAACTGCCTGATGGAAATGGATGTAAAAAGCGAAGCGCTGGTATGCTATCTGAATGCAGTAAGATTAAAACCCGGAAACAAAACTACCTGGGTCGCCCTTATACGCGGACTATACCTGACAGGGTATTATGATGAAGCTATAACCCAACTGGCTGTAGCGCGTGAGCATTGCGGCGATAAGGGTGATTTTTATTTCTATCATGCCGCAGCACTGTTCGAGCTGGGCAAAGCCAAGGAAGCGCTGCTGCAACTGGAGAAGGGTGTGAAAATGGCGCCCACCCGCGTGAAGACGTTTACCGATCTCAACCCTGATTTTATACGCAGAGCTTCCGTAACTGAAGTCATTGCGAAGTATAAAAAGGCGAAGAAGTAATTCAGATGTGCCACACCTCCGCGGTGTGGCACATCTTGTTGAGGGTTTACACTTGATGGCCATTTATTGTATCAAGGGCGTTAGTTAATTTACCCAATATGACCTGGTAAACTTCTTAGTTTTTCCTTTCGAATTTTTTTGAATATTTTTGTACAAATGCTTGTAACATGAGCACGTCTGAACTAAAAGAACTGAAAAGAGAAACAAAGAGGTACGTTGACCGCGCAAATGAACGCGTGTTACGGAAAGTCTTCGCAATACTGGAAAAAGATGCTGACTGGTGGGATGCTATGCCGGATAATATCAAAAAGGATGTTGAGGAGTCTATTGCTCAGGCGGACAGAGGAGAAGTAATGAGCCATGATGAGGTTAAGAAAAAATATCCCCAATGGTTTTCGAAATAGTATGGACTGCTAAAGTAAAGCTACCAATTTATTCTATTTTGGAACGATCTTATGCTTTCTTGATTATCCCTATCTTGGCTCATAATAACGAGGATTGTCTCGTATAATGTTTTAAGTTCTTTTTTGTCTGAAATTATGCGCCAAAATATTATTTTACCGCCTAAACTAAAAGATGCATAATAGTATGATCCAGGCCATTTTTTATTATTATCTAAACTGTATATAAGCATTTTAACTTGTTCAAAATATTTTGTTCCTATATAAAAATAAGCCCCCCCCCCGTGCCGTCTAATTTACTACCGAATTTATCTCGTACATTTTTGTCGTCATATAAAACTATGGGCACGAAATATTTATCTTGGTCGCCACCAGCTTTGATAGTAATAACTCTTGGCAACGCAAAATTCTGACTGAAAGAGCTATGAATTGAAAGAAAAATAAAAAACAAGATAAATAAGATTACACCTTTCATAAAAATTATTTATACTATAGTTAATAGTAATTTATACGCTCAAGATTAGTTTCGCCATCATCTCATTCATAATTTCTAAAATCGTAGGTCTCTACTTTTTATTACATGCTATTTGTGAAACCAATTGAGGCCTGCTAAATACCATGCTCAATAATACAAATTTCCGTATTTTTGATACACATCGCATGATATCCATCAAAATAAATATCCCCCAACCGTGTTCAGAAAACCTGGATGCGATGAGCAAAACGGAACAATCCCTTAATGGCTATATAATGTTATAAGCAGAATATTAGCCTCATTTCCCCCATTATTTGGCTTTAAATTAACCTCCTGATAGCTACCGGCATTATTATGCATTGATATAATCCGTACCTTTGCACGCTGAAAAAAACGTAACTGCTTTATTTTTAATTTTTACAGGGTTTGTTTTCAGCAGAAAAGTATAAAAAAATATCGTCCGCCACGGCGGATAAAAAAGAGGATCCTTCGGTCCCGATAACTATCGGGACTCGGGATGACAAAAACAGGAAGTTATGGATATAAGGAACATTGCCATTATTGCGCACGTTGACCACGGAAAGACGACATTGGTTGATAAGATACTTCACGCCACACACGTATTCCGTGACAACCAGGAAACAGGCGAATTGATAATGGACAGCAATGACCTGGAGCGTGAGCGCGGAATTACCATTCTGGCTAAGAACGTTTCGGTAACTTACAAGGGCGTAAAAATAAATGTAATTGACACACCGGGTCACTCTGACTTTGGCGGAGAGGTGGAGCGCGTGCTTAAAATGGCGGATGGCGTACTGCTGCTGGTTGATGCATTTGAAGGACCTATGCCACAGACTCGTTTCGTGCTGCAAAAGGCGCTGAACCTGAACCTGCACCCGATTGTTGTAATTAACAAAGTAGACAAACCCAACTGCCGCCCTGAAGAAGTGCATGATGCGGTATTTGAATTATTCTATCAGCTGGATGCTACAGAAGAACAATTGAATTTTCCTACTATTTATGGCTCTTCAAAGCAAGGCTGGTTCAATACTACGACAGAACGTACGGAAGATATTACCGTATTGCTCGACACTATACTGGAGAAAGTACCCGCGCCTACAGTAATTGAAGGTCCCGTGCAGATGCAGGTTACCTCGCTCGACTACTCTTCTTTCCTTGGCCGTATCGCTATAGGAAAAATAGTACGCGGTGTGATGAAAGAAGGCCAGAACGTGATGTTGTGTAAAGTAGACGGCACCATGCAGCGCAGCCGTATTAAGGAACTATATGTGTTCGTGGGGATGGGCAAGAAGAAAGTTGCCGAAGTGCAATGCGGTGATATTTGCGCCCTGGTAGGTATTGAAGGATTCCAGATAGGCGAGACTGTTGCTGATTTTGATAATCCTGAAGCATTGGTGATCATTCCTATTGATGAGCCTACCATGAACATGCAGTTCAGTATCAACAATTCCCCTTTCTATGGTAAGGAAGGTAAATTCGTTACCAGCCGTCACATCCGCGACAGGTTGATGAAGGAACTGGAAAAGAACCTGGCAATGCGTGTGGAAGAAACCGATGACGCCGATAAATTCCTGGTATTCGGACGTGGTATCTTACACCTGAGTATATTGGTGGAGACTATGCGCAGGGAAGGCTATGAACTTACCGTAGGGCAGCCGCAGGTAATTGTTAAAGAAGTTGACGGCAAAAAATGTGAACCATATGAAGTACTGGTTGTAGATGTGCCTGCAGAATTCAGCAGCCGGGTAATAGACATGGTGACGCAGCGTAAAGGTGAAATGCATGTAATGGACACCAAGGGCGACATGCAGCACCTGGAATTTGATATACCATCACGCGGACTGATAGGACTGCGTTCGCAAATGCTTACCAATACCGCAGGTGAGGCTGTAATGGCTCACCGCTTCGACGCCTACAAGCCTTGGAAGGGCATGATACCCGGCCGTAACAATGGTGTGCTGCTGGCTAAGGTTGGTGGTAAAGCCACTGCTTATTCAATTGATAAACTACAGGACAGGGGTGCATTTTTTATAGACCCCGGACAGGAACTTTACGAAGGTCAGTTGATAGGTGAACATATTAAGCCGGGCGACCTGGTGGTAAATGTGGCCGAAACCAAGAAACTCAGCAACATGCGTTCCAGCGGTACGGATGACTCTGTGAGAATCACACCGAAAATACAGATGTCGCTTGAAGAGTGTATGGAGTACATTCAGCAGGATGAGTGTATTGAGGTAACGCCAAAAAGCATACGCCTCCGTAAGATTATGCTCAACGAAGAGGACAGGAAGAAATTTTCAAAGATGATGAAGGCGGAAGCGTAATGAATGTGAGAATTTGAAAATGTAGGAATTTGAGAATAAATTCCGGATAAATAATTAATGGTAACCGGGTCGTCTCTATAAAAGGAGACGACCCTTTTTTTATGCCTGGGCAAATAAGTAGTCAGACATAACTTCCTTTCAATCCTTCAGAATTTTCAATACCTCAACCTCCTCCTGCGAAATTATCTTCAGGCTATAGGCTCCCGGAGGCACATTGTTATTCAGGCTGATTTGTTTGTTTAATGAGCCATTAAGTATTTCCACCTCATCCTGCATGATTATTCTGCCTGAACAATCGGTAATGATCAATTGTACCTTACCATCCTTATGTATTTTACTTCCGGTTAATGTAACTGTTTTTTTGGAAGGTACCGGGTAAATGGAAAAATTCCCGGCGCCTGACTGACCTGAGTACTTTGTCTCCAGGGTAAGATCAGGATCATTGAATTTAGCAAGGAACCCCTGAGTGTATAATAATGAGCCGCCGCCTGAAGAAAGAAAACTTCCGGGTGTGGCGATGTTTACCGTACTATTAGTGCTACCGCACAGGTACAAACTTTTTCCGTCAAATGCGCAGGCATAAGCGTCATCCCTGAGTTCTCCGCCATAATAAGTGCCCCATTTCTGAATTCCGGAATTATTGTATTTAGCGAAAAATGCATCAAAGTCTCCACCTCCATAAGTTACCTGCCAGGAGCCCGGCGAGGCTATTCCCGTAGTACTGGATGTGTATCCGCATATATATACATTACCATTACCATCACAGGCTATCCTGCTGAATTCAGTATTTTCATCAAGAGGCCCTCCATAATAGGTAGACCAGATGGGAGCGCCAATGTCAGGGTTAAAAAGTGTAAGAAAAGCATCTGAATAGCCTGATCTGGTTGGCTGGTAACTACCGGGAGTTGCTATCCCGGTATCGCTGCCTGTTGCACCCAAAAGATAAATCCCTGCTGCAGGGCTAAATGCTATTCCTCCTACTGACTCTGCACCACTTCCCCCGAAATAGGTTCCCCATTCACGGATCCCAAAGCTATTGAATTTCGCTAAGAAAGCATCTGTTCCGCCTCCATACAAAGGGTGGTATGATGAAGGTGTTGAAATACCGGTACCAAAGGGAGCAAGACCGGTACCTGTATCGCTGGCCGTATAACCGGCAAGATAAATATTTCCACCATCGGTACAGCTTACTCCTGTTAATTCGTTGCGCGGACCGCCATAGTAGGTGCCCCAGATCCTGTGACCGTTAAGTGTATCATACTGGATAAGATAATCGTCAATAGTATCAACTCCATAGAATTTTTTGGGTTTAAAACTGCCGGGAGTTGAAATGTTACTTGTATCATCTGTTCCACCGGATACATAAACATGTCCCATTGAATCACAAATAACCGAAGCAATCTCAAGATCGAAGCCGGGGCCTGCACTGCCACCCACATAGGTACTCCATTGCCTGTAACCTGCGGCATTGAATTTTGCAAAAAAACCAACCCAAAGACCACCGATGAAAACAGGCATTTCACATCCGGGAGTTGCAATAACAGTAGTACTGCTTGTAGACCCGCCTGTGTATATGTTACCCAAATTATCCAGGGCTATCGCTGTACCCCAATCCCCGCTCTCACCTCCATAATAAGTGCCCCAAAGGCGGTGACCGGACGAATCGAACTTCACCAGGTAGGCATCTGTTGACCCATTAATGGTCGTCTGAAATGCTCCGGTTGTAGCTATTGTGGCAGAAATGGTGCTATAAGTTAATCCGCATCCAAAAATATTTGCGCTATTGTCACATATTATGTCATAAAAATAAGTATTGGATAAACCCGGACCATAATAAGTTCCCCATTCAAGCACAGGGTCAATAACAAGCGCGCCTTCATAGCCTTTTATATTGTAGCTTACCTCGTTGCCTGCCAGTTTGTAAGAGGATACTATTCTTTCCCCCTCTGCTGTAATCAATTCAGGAGCATGCTCTTTTATAGTTCCCAATGGTGTGAACGCAGTTAAACTGCCATCTTCGTTTGTTTTCAGAGCGGTTTGACCATTATATTTCATGCTTATAGCGGATGCATCGGCGCCTGACCGGACTATAAATTCCTGTTCCAGCTTGTCACCGTTAAAATACAATACCCAGTCTATATCCGGATAAACATTCTTGTAGGTAATCTTCCTGCAGGCATGAGCATGTAAGCCGCTTTCCGGACAGTTGGGAAGGTAGTAATGCTCATAATAATCAACCGGTTCTTCTTCTGTTATTTCACTTGCGCTGTTAGCAGCTGTAAGCGCTACATCCAGCCTGTATGTCTCAAATCCGGAAGCCTGGTTTTTTAAAATTACATCCGTTTGCGGGGCTTTATCACCCGAACATTTTTTTAGCAATTCCGGCATGTCGCTACCTGAACAATCCTCCCTTTTTGAAAACTGGTAATGCAGTGCGCCATTCCCTATAAAAATGGTCATACCCGGAGTCTGAATACTATATTGTATATCATCCCTGCGGTGGCCGGACTGATCTTTTATCTGGCCTTTATTTTCAATAAAAAAAAGTGTTGGGTACCTGTCCCATGCAGCATTCTTTGCCTGGGCATTTTTTGAACTTGCTATAAACAGGAGCATGTATAGCAAAAAGTGTAGTCTGCCTTTCATATATGCTAAGTTACCGTTATTTTTATATATTCTTCACTAAATTACCAAATAGCCGGGCAATGATTCACTTTGTTCTTGTATGGCACAGAATCAATAACTTTGTTATAAATGAGCTTTATGAAAACAGGGAAGTATTTTCTTTCCATTATCTTATTATTGCTATCTGCCACAATATCAAATGGCCAGGTTATTATCACTTTTGCAGGTACCGGCACCAGCGGTTACACCGGCGATGGCGGACCTGCCACTGCTGCCATCCTGTTTTCCCCATCGGGAGTATGCACTGATACTGCGGGCAATATCTTTTTTGCCGACCAAAACGATAACTGCATCAGGAAGGTAGATCATACCACCGGCATTATTACTACCGTTGCAGGTTCCGGTGGTGTTGGTTCATACACCGGAGATGGAGGGCCTGCAACTGCAGCTGGTTTATACTGGCCGGAAGGGGTAACAGTTGACCGGAACGGAAATATTTATATTGCTGATCAGTTTAATAATGTTATCAGGAAGGTATCAAATACTACCGCGATTATTTCAACTATTGCCGGTATCGGCACCACTGGCTACGCCGGTGATGGGGGGCCGGCAACGCTTGCTCATTTGTGGCATCCCGCTGATGTTGGGGTTGACCGCAGGGGGAATGTATATTTTGTTGACCAGGATAATTCTGCAACACGAAAAATAGATGCAGTTACAGGAATAATCACCACTATAGCGGGCACCGGAGTATCAGGGTACAGTGGCGATGGCGGCCCGGGAACTGCGGCAAAACTAAATTTCCCGCAAGGCATAGCCGTTGATAGCACAGGCAATGTATTTATCGCAGATTTTTACAACAACCGTATCCGTAAGGTTGATACCTTCGGCATAATCAGGACCACGGCCGGTAACGGAACCGGGGGGTATGGCGGCGACGGCGGCCCCGCTACTGCCGCCGAAATTTACAATGCTTCAGCGGTAGCTGCAGATGCATATGGCAACCTGTATATCTCTGATTATTACACCAGCAGGATACGGAAGGTAGATACCAACGGAATTATTACTTCCTTAACAGGTACCGGCGCCGCAGGCTACGGCGGTGATTGCGGACCCGCAACTGCCGGACAAATCAACTACCCAGAAGGGGTTGCAGTGGATAAAAGAGGCAATGTTTATATTGCTGACTTTATTAATCACAGGGTCAGGGAAATTACGGATAGTCCCGTTTGTCCGGTAACTATGGGGATAATTAATAAACCATTTTCATTGCCGGTTATCTATCCCAATCCGTCCGGCGGAAAGTTCATTATCCAGACAGGTATTGGCGTAGTAAACGGTGCAATTGAAATAGCCAATACCATTGGGATTAAGGTTTATAGTTGTGCCATTCACAGTTCAGAAATCCCGGTTAACTTATCCAATGAACCAAACGGAGTTTATTTCGTTACCATCAGATCAGCAACATGCACTTTTGTCCGAAAGGTTGTTTTGAGCCGGTGATATTACTCCTCTGGTCGTAAGCGTCTCGCTTCGTCCACAAATACTGAAGCGTCCCGCTTCCGAATTAAAACATCAACACCCCACTGGTTTAAGACTTGAGCGAAGCGGAGTCTTAAATCCACAAATAAAACGAAAGTCCTACTGGCAGCCTATATTCACCGCACAATCTAAGCACCCCCAAACGTTACACTCGTAGAGCCGCAATGCTTTGCGGCTCCACTCGCACAGAACGCACTACCGGCACACAACGAGCTTCCCAACACTCCCCGCCTATCATCCTTTTCATTCCATCATTCCAAATCATAGTTCAAACATTTTCCCTATCATCTCCTAACCTGCCTGCCGGTAGGCAGGTCTTAAAAATCTTAGTTATATCTCCCCGCACCCACCACAAAAAACCCTAATACCGGCACTTCAAAACGGGACATCCCGCCCATAACACATACCACACTAATTATCAACCACATAACCACAAAAAAACCTTCTATCATAGACGCCACACAGTCTATGACAGACACCATGCTGTAGTATCATAGATTGTATATTTTTTAATGTCAAATATTTACTTCAACTTTGTCCTCGTCCGCCGTAGCTTTTTCAGCGAAGGAGGAACCGCTAATTTTTTTTCAACCAAAAAATCCCCTATCAAAATGAACCCCAATCACAGTCCTACAAAACACCAAATTCCAATCCTGATGATTTCAATTCGACAGTCTATCAAATGACAATAATTGACAACATCTCCCGGAACAAGGTCCCGATTTTTATCGGGAGGGATGGGGTTTATTACCCGAAACTGGTTTAAGACTTCCAGTCTTAAATCCCCAATAAAACGAAGGTCTGCGACCGGCAACCCATATTCAAAAGCTCAATCAACGCGACCAAATACTCGCGCTTACACAACACCTCCCTCTCCCTTCGGAGAGGGCCGGGGTGAGGCCTCCTCGCGCTGGATCACTCCCAACCAATCAACCAATCAACTTATCAACCAATCAACCTGTCAACCAATCAACCAATCAACCAATTATGGAAGCCAAACAAGACGAATACTACCAGGCACGTAACCTCTACTTCGGCACCGGCCTCAACCAGACACAAATCGCAGGACTCCTCAAAATCAGCACCCGGACACTTCAGCGCTGGATCGAAGAAGGCGCATGGAAACAAGCACGCTACGCTGCCGCACATGCGCCAATGGTATTGGTAGAACAATACTACCACCAGCTCGGCATGCTCAACAAGGAAATCGCCACCCGCCCCGATCAACCCTGGGCAACAAAAGAAGAATCCGAAATTATTAGAAGAATCTCTTCCACCATTAAAACAATTGATAAAGGAAAACCCGGAGTCGCCCAAACTGTCCAGGTCTTCGAAGCCTTCGCCGACACCATGCGCCGCAAAGAAAAAGACATCAATACCATGAAGGCATTCACACCCTACCTCGAAGGTCACATCAAAGAGCTCGTACAAGAAACCGCCCACTTCCACTACGCCACCCACAAAATCCTCGAAGAGCAGGAAGACAAAGAATATGGCGATTGGAAATCCGAACAAGACGACCCCAACAACTCCATATCCGCCGAAGCTAATTCAGCGAAGGTGGAAACCCCACTCCCATCACTCCCACAAACTCAAAATACCGACTCGCGTTTAAGTAACACCTCCCTAACTCCTTCCCTGTTTTTAGGGCGAACGCAGGGAGCGAGCGCCGCTCTGCCGAAGGCGGAAGGGTTAGAGGGCCGGGGTGAGGCCACTCCCCACGAGCAACTGCCAACTGAAAACTGCCAACTGCCAACTGAAAAAAGTACGACAATGATACGACAATGCCTGTCCATCGAAGATCAGTTGAAACCCTTATCCAAAGCCTATATTAACGACAATGACAATAAGCACTTATCCACAAAAAATGATGAAAACACGACAATGATTTTACCCGAAAATGACCCCACAGAACCTGAAGAAAATATCACCACCGAACAACCAAAACCTGAACCGGCAACCACCGATGACTCGCGCCTACGTG
>CAIMDZ010000116.1 GCA_903839875.1 uncultured Bacteroidota bacterium | reverse complement strand
CTTTTGATCCACCTGATTATGAGTCAGGTGCTCTAACCTCCCGATAGCTATCGGGAGAGCTATAGGACCATTGCCGTTAGGCAAAAATTGTCCCGATAGCAATCGGGAGCAATGTTGGTGTTTTTCTCAAAAAACGGGAAAGTAATTTCAGTATTACCAGGGAATTACCAATTAACTTAGACATTATTTTACATTTTACATCTCAGCATTGACTTAATTTTGCAGCATGATTAAAGGTATAAAGCACATCATCTTCGACCTTGGAGGTGTATTAATTAATATTGATTATAAACTTACTGAACAGGCATTTAAAGCAGCCGGCATTAATAACTTTCCTGAGTTGTATTCCCAGTTGCACCAGTCATCCCTGTTCGATAAATTTGAAATGGGCCAGATAGGGAGGTCGGAATTTATAAGCTCATTGCAAAAAGTCGCCGCCGCTCCTGTTACAGAAGCGCAGGTAATACATGCCTGGAATGCTATGCTGCTCGACTTTCCGGTGAGGCGGCTGCAAATACTGCAGCAGTTGCACTTGTATTATGACCTTTTCCTGCTGAGTAATACTAACGAGATACACGAAGCTGCATTTAATGAAATATTAATGCAATCACGCAGTATACCTAATATCGGTGTGTTTTTTGATAAGGTATATTTTTCACACAGGATTGGAATCAGAAAGCCAATGAAGGAAATTTTTGAACGTGTTTTAACAGAAAACGGGCTAAAGGCTGCAGAAACATTGTTCATAGATGATAGTCCGCAGCATATAGAAGGCGCCAAACTATTGGGTATTCAAACTATTTACCTGGAAAAGGGAATGACGATAGAAGGGGATGTATTTAAGGCGATGCAGTAATTGGAATTTGGAGTTTGGAATTTGGAATTGAGTGGAATAAAAGAATTAGCCCAGTATGGATTGTGGTTGAAATATAGATTCTCCTGCGAAGTCCGCTGCGGCGGATTTGGGGTTTTGAATTTAGGGTCTCACCTCTTCATACTCAATATAATCGCCTTCCTTTTGTGCAGTTCTTTTTTGAGTGGGCTGATTATTCTGGTTCTTTTGCCGCTCCGCTTCCTGCATTTGGGCCTGCATCTGTTCCTGCATTTTACGCATCTGGCTGCTGGCCGCAGTGGTAATGCGGAAAATAGGAAGTATAAACTTTAAGACACGTGATATTACATAGCCTACTAATACCAGTATTATAATTTCTTTCAACATAGCATACAAAGGTAGGTATTTAGTTATAAGGTTTAAGCGTTAAAAGGTTAAAATGCTTATTTTGTCGGTAAACCCCCTGCCCCTACCGATAAAAACCAGGACCTTGATCCGGGGAGTACATGGGATTTAAGACTCAGCATACTGTTTTTGGCCGGCCCCTCTGACAAAAATTTATTTAACAACAATATAATGCCTGGATATGGAATGTTGTTGGCTATACTGATAAAATGTTGTACATTTGCAATGGATTTATTCAAAAGAGAGGGGACACATGGTTGTCCCCTCATTTTTTAAGCTATGGCCGAAATTACTGAAAAGGTTTATTCTATGCTGGAACCACTTCTTGATGGTACCGATATTTTTATCGTCAACATCAAGGTGAAACCGGTAAATAATATCAAGGTTTACCTTGATGCAGACAGCGGGTTCTCAATAGAGAAATGCAGCCAGGTAAACCGTAAATTATATCACCAGATTGAAGAGACACAGTTATTTCCGGATGGTGATTTTTCCCTGGAAGTATCGAGCCCCGGCGTAGATGAACCGTTGTTGCAATACCGCCAGTATAAAAAGAATGTCGGACGTAAAGTTACTGTAACAGATAATGAAGGATTGGAAAAAACAGGTCTGTTGAAAGACGTGACCGAAGAGCATATAACACTTGAAATAAAGCCTGCCAAACAAAAGGAGGCTTTGATCATAACACAAATACCATTTTCAAACATTAAAAAAACAGTCGTTCAAATTATTTTTTAATTAACCTCCCATCCCGGTCCCGATAGCTATCGGGACGGGAGGAGAAGCGAAAAAAGAGAGCATATGGCAAGTATCAACCTCATTGACTCCTTCCAGGAGTTTAAAGAAGCCGAAAACATTGACAGGCCCACCCTGATGAAGGTATTGGAAGACGTTTTCAAAACGTTGCTGCGTAAAAAGTATGTGACGGACGAGAACTTTGACGTTATCGTAAACGATCAGACAGGGGACCTTGAAATTTTCCGCAGGCGTGTAATTGTGGAAGACGATATGATAGAGGACGACAACCTCCAGATACCATACTCGCAGGCTATTAAAATAGAGCCTGATTATAGTGTAGGTGAAGAGGTTTACGAAGAAGTAGACGTTCGCAACTTTGGCCGCCGCGCTATACTTGCTGCCAAGCAGACGCTTGCTGCACGTATCGGCGATCTTAAAAAGAATAACCTGCTTAAAAAATATGCCGACAGAATCGGCGATATTATTGGTGGCGAAGTTTACCAGATCTGGAAAAAAGAAATTTTGTTGCTTGACGATGAAGGCAATGAATTGATAATGCCCAAGAGCGAACAGATACCTACTGATTTCTTTAAAAAAGGTGAGACAGTAAGGGCTGTTGTGAAGAAGGTGGAAATGCGCAACAACTCACCCATCATCATACTTAGCCGCACTCACCCATCCTTCCTGGAAAAATTGCTGGAAATTGAAGTGCCTGAAATTATGGATGGCCTGATTGTTGTGAAGAAAATAGTAAGGGAGCCAGGTGAGCGCGCGAAGGTAGCCGTAGAAAGCTATGACGACCGTATTGACCCGGTAGGCGCCTGCGTAGGTATGAAGGGAAGCCGTATTCATGGTATTGTTCGGGAATTAAGAAATGAAAATATTGATATTATTAATTATACCAACAATATCCAGTTATTGCTGCAGCGTTCGTTAACACCGGCGCGCATCAATAAAATGGAACTGAATAATGAGGACCACAGCGCGGATGTATACCTCGACCCCGACCAGGTTTCGCTGGCAATAGGTAAAAAAGGAGTGAATATCAAACTGGCCCAGGAATTGACGGGATATAGTATTGATGTTTACCGCGATGTTAAGGAAGAAGTTGAATATGATATTGACCTCGATGAATTTGCAGATGAAATTGAACCATGGGTTATTGACGAATTTAAACGTATAGGATGCGATACTGCTCTGAGTGTTTTAGGCCTATCAGCAGAAGAACTGGTGCGTCGTACAGACCTTGAAGAAGAGACGGTAAATGATGTTCGTAAAGTACTCGAAGCTGAATTTAATAATGAATAGGGGAAAAAAATTATAAAAGCCAAAACCAAAAAGAAATGGGAGATATACATTATTGTTTATTTTCAGCTAAAATGGCGTAGGTTTGTATTAAGACTTTGCTGAGGCGACCTTGGCAAAATTATTGAGTAGGAAAACAGAAGAATGGCAACCACAATAACAAAAACACCCCGGTTACTGGCCGCAGCCACAGAATTTAACATAGGTAAGGATACTCTTGTTGAATTTCTGGTTGATAAGGGCTTTGAGATTAATAGTAACCCTAACACCAAGTTAACCGAGCAGATGTATAATGCCCTGCAGGTGGAGTTTGCCCAGGATAAACTTGCCAAGCGCAGGAGTGAAGATATTGTTTTGGCCAAAGGTTCTCTGATGGATAACCTGAAAAAGACAAAAGAAGACCTTGATTTAAATGCAAAAGACAGGAAAGATGACCACCATACGGCAGAAATAAAACCCAAAACCAAAGAACCTGAGAAACCAATAATAGAGCCTGAAAAAGCAAAGCCTGTTGCAGCAGTAAAAGAAGAACCTGCAAAACCGGTAGTACAGGCTCCGCCTAAGGTGGAAATTCCCGTTAAGAAAGCTGAGGTGGAACAAGCGCCACCACCGCCACCACCTTTAAAGATAGATGCACCAGTCGAAAAGCCCGTGATTGCCCTCCAGGAAGAAGCACCAATACTACCTGCCAAAAAAACGGTTATAAAGGAAGTTGAACCTGTTGAGGTGCCGGAACACCTGGATATGAAAGCCCCCAAAATTGAGGGACCTAATATACTCGGTAAAATAAACCTGGATGATATGAACCTTGCTTCACGCCCTAAAAAAGGTGCGGCGAAGAAAAAGGAAATACCCAAAAAAGATGCAGCGAAAAAGGAAGTCAAATCTGAAGATGCAGAACTAAAACCTGCAAAACCTGCAACTGCAAAACCTAAAAAGGACGTACACGAAGAGAAAGTTCCAAAAAGACCTGAAGTTATTATTCCGGAGATTGCGGCGCCTGAAGAGGAGACTCCCGGAAAACCCGAACATATTGAAATGAAAGCTCCCAAACTCGAGGGGCCGAAAATAATTGGCAGAATTGAATTACCCGTATCACAACCTTCAAGTAGTAGTAATAACCGCCCTGACAACCGTCCGGATAACAGGGAAAAACGCAAACGCAAACGGATACCTGTAGAAAAGAAACCGGAAACACATAAACCCGGCGAAGGGCCAAGAGGCCCCGGTGGGCCTGGCGGAGACCGTAGCGGAGTACCCGGAACAAGGGAACCGTTTAACCGTGATCGTCGTGGGCCGGGTGGGCCGGGCCAGCATGGCGGTGGCCAGCCACATGGAGGCGGGGTCGGTATACCAAGGCATGGAGGCGGAGGCGGTAATTTCAGACCCGGCGGCAGAGATGGCGGCGGTGATCGCCGTGGAGTTCCGCGCAACGCCCCTGTTTCAGCACAACAGCAGGAAATTGATACAAAAGCAATTCAGGATAAAATCAGGGAAACCCAGGCTAAGCTTACGGGGTCTACCCGAAGCAAAAACCTGAAGGCTAAGTATCGCCGCAACAAGCGGGATGAAATGGCCGATAAACGCCAGGCCGCAGAAAATGCAGAACAGTCGAACCTTATTCAGGTTACTGAATTTATTTCAGTAAGTGAATTGGCGAGCCTGCTTAACGTTAGCTTTGCCGAAGTGATCAGCAAGTGTATGGGCCTTGGCATAATGGTTTCCATTAACCAGCGTCTTGATGCGGAAGTGATAGAACTTGTGTCAAGCGAATTTGGGTACGATGTGGAATTCATCAACCTGGAGCAGGAAGCTGAAGAAGTAGTTGAAGATATAGATAATCCTGAAGACCTGCTGCCACGTGCTCCTATTGTTACTATCATGGGCCACGTTGACCATGGTAAAACATCATTACTTGATTATGTTCGTAGTGCGAATGTAGTGGCAGGTGAAGCGGGCGGTATTACCCAGCATATTGGCGCTTACCAGGTGACAACAGGAACCGGTAAAAAGATCACATTCCTCGATACTCCGGGTCACGAAGCGTTTACAGCAATGCGTGCCCGTGGCGCCAAGGTGGCAGACGTAGCGGTGATTGTAATTGCTGCAGACGATGCGATCATGCCGCAGACACGTGAAGCGATATCACACGCACAGGCTGCAAGCCTGCCCATGATATTCGCTATCAATAAAATAGATAAAGAGGGTGCAAATCCTGAAAAAATTAAGGACCAGCTTGCACAGATGAATATACTGGTGGAAGACTGGGGTGGTAAATTCCAAAGCCAGGAAATATCAGCCAAGAAAGGGATAAACGTAGACCTTTTATTAGAGAAGATAGGGCTGGAGGCCGAATTACTTGAATTGAAAGCCAACCCGGACCGCGACGCAGCCGGCAGTGTTATTGAAGCATCACTCGATAAAGGACGTGGTTATCAGTCTACTATACTTGTACAAAATGGTACGCTGAATCAGGGTGACATGATTGTCTGCGGCCAGCATTACGGTAAAATAAAGGCAATGTTCAATGAACGCGGGCAACGTGTGAAGTCTGCCGGGCCATCGGCTCCCGTCCAGGTGCTGGGGTTGAATGGCGCTCCTCAGGCAGGTGAAAAATTCAGAGTTTATGATGATGAGGATGAAGCAAAAGAACTGGCCAACCACCGCGCACAGATCATGCGTGAGCAGGGCATACGTGCACGCAAGCACATAACACTCGATGAAATCGGTCGTCGTCTGGCACTCGGAAACTTTAAGGAGCTGGGTGTTATCATCAAGGGCGATTTTGATGGCTCTGTAGAAGCATTGAGCGATTCACTGCAGAAACTTTCTACCCCTGAGGTAGCAGTAAATGTAGTACACAAAGGTGTTGGGCAGATTACAGAAAGTGACGTATTGCTTGCAACAGCATCTGATGCCATTATCCTTGGCTTCCAGGTGCGGCCATCTATGCAGGCAGCCAAACTTGCTGAGCAGGAAAATATCGAGATCCGTACCTACTCAATCATATACGATGCTATTGAGGAAATTAAGAGCGCAATGGAAGGTCTGCTGGAACCAAAGGTAGAGAAGAAGACCGTGAGCAACATAGAAGTGCGTGAAGTATACAAAATAAGCGGCGTGGGAACCATTGCAGGTTGTTATGTGCTGGATGGCAAGATGACCAGGCAGACAAAACTCAACCTTGTACGTGACGGTATCGTTGTGTATAATGGTGAGCTGGCTTCATTGAAACGCTTTAAAGATGACGTAAAAGAAGTGAACGCAGGCTACGAATGCGGGCTGTCTATCAGAAACTACAGTGATGTGCGCGTAGGCGATATTATTGAAGGATATGATGAAGTGGAAGTGAAGAGGACATTGTAGTCACGGGATGAACCCTAAACACAATTCTTGTTTTTAATAAAATAATGAGGCTGTCTTAATCTGACAGCCTCATTTATTTATAGCACCATTCAAACAATATTCGGACTAGGGGCTAAATCACTTAATGTATTTGAATGAAGTAATAAATTTATCCGCATCCTGGGGTATAATCGTCCTCTTTGCAAACAACGTAATTACCGAATACTGGAATTTATTGATCACATATATCCGGTCTTTACCTACAAAATCTTTCCCCTCAAAAGAGAACTCAATGTAGGGTTCATTACCCAAATTGGTTTTTATTGTCTTAACATCTGTAGCTCCGAGGGAATTGGTAGCGCCATCCCTGCTATTCTCGAGAATTTTTTGCATTGTTATATCCTCGGGATAGAACCCATTCATATTGATCCAGCCAAGCATGTACACATCATTATCATTTGGGGCGTAGGTTGCCAGGTGTATTTGGAATGGAGTTCCATTATCACTTCGGGATGTGTCTGTACTTTCTTCAGGTTTACCCGGAAAACTGATGGCGCAATGACCTTGTGTGGTAGTGTATTTAAACCAACTGTCAGGGCAGCTAAAACTGAGCAGGAAAGCCGTTGTGCTTAACATTACTGCAAAAAAATATCTTTTCATTTTTTTTATTTTTAAGTGTGCGAACTAAAAGTACATAAAAATTCCCGATCAAAGATTAAACATAGTTACAAGTTATATTTTAATCAGATGGTTTTGCCGGTGCTCCATCTTCTGTTTACCGGCTGTAGCTGTAATTCCTTATTTTTGTACTTATTAAGAACCAGCAGGGTAAGTAGTTTTCATTTTTATCCGAATTTACTTATCCAGATAACCCCGTTTTTACTGTCATATTTATCGAGGCGGCCCTTTTTATAAAGGTCCAGAAGCCTTGTTGAGGCTTCATCTCCCGGAATATTGCTGAGGAATGCGAATTCCTTATTGGTCATAGTAGGGAAATGAGTAAATAAGTTCTCGGGGGTTGGGTCTATTACTTCTTTTTTTGCGTAAGGGATTAGTTGATAAATTATCTCCTCAAAATTTTGGTAAGGCTGAAATCCCTGTATTGTAAACTGCACGGGTACGCCATTCCTGAAGAATAGGGTAGGGAAACTTCTTACACCAAGTTCTGCGGCCATAATGAGGTCTTCCCTGAACAACTCTTTTGCTTTGCCATCAAAATCCCTGAGTAACCTTGCAGAATCCAGGCCTACTTCAAATGCTGCCTTCTCCAGAAACTCCCACCTGATGATATTCTTTTTCTCGAGGAATACCATTTCCTTTATCCGCCTTAAAAACAGAATAGCCTTGTAGGTATCCTGCATCTGTGCCGCCTTAAAAGCAATGGAGGGTGGATAGGATGATGGCAGCGGATCTTCTTCCCAAATATCCCCGTCTAAAGGCATTTCATGCAATATGCATACTTCTTCCCAGTGTTGGGCTGCGTCTGAAGGCTGGCGTATTTTCCCTTTATTATAATTTTCCCATGATGGCAGAAGCCCGCCCATCCGGTATTCAATATTTATATACTTACCGTATTCAAGGGTTAGTTTTCTTAATAGTGGCTGAATGATCCAGCAGGTTGAACAAATGGGGTCAGTAAAATAAAGTACCTGGATAGGTTTTTTTCTTGCGGCAATACTATAATCCTCCCGGTTGGGAATAAGCGGAACCGGGATATCATCATCATTATGGTTTTGGGGGTTTAAAAACATTTGTTTTAATTCACGGCCAAGGCGAATATGCTTTAAAACATCCTGAGACCTTACCTGGTAATATTTCGTAAACGCCTCTTCAGGATTTTCGCCATGCTCAATGCTGAGCGCAAGTATTTTCGCATCCACTATGGCGTTGGTAGTTCCTGCACTGGTGAATGGTAACGCCAGGTGGGCTGCATCGCCTGATAACACAATATTCTGCTTGTGAAAAGTTGGAAGAAGGTCGAAGTCACGTGTGTTCCATACATAAGTGGTATTATAATCATTTCCTTCCAGAATATCCTTTACTGAAGCAGGAAATTTATTCAATAATTTACAACAGAATGACTTTAATTCTTCGGGTGTGCCATGCAGTATGTCGGAAATAGATGGGTCGAACTGCATGAACCATACATACTCGGAGGCAGATGTAGGTATCATTCCGAAAGCAAGGCCATTATGCTTATTCTGGAACTTAATAAACTCGTTTGCAATGGATTTTGATTTCTTTTTGGTATTGAAAGTAATACCTACTACTTCCTTTACCTGCACGGGAGAAAAGTTCACTTTACCTGAAATTAACTCCCTGACTTTCGAATTCCCTCCGTCGGCTCCCACGAAAATATCTCCGTATTCAATTACTCCGTTTGTAAATACTGCGGCCTTTGCTTTACCTCCTTCATAAAGGAAGTGAGAGAATGTTCTTCCTTCTTTAATGACCTGGGATGGTAGTAGAAAATAGAGAAAACGAACAAGATCCACTCGTTTAATACATTGCCATGATTCCAGTTTTATGTGCTTTATTTCTTTGCCGTCAGGCCTTCTTAAACTAAAGGAGTCTATTTGCCTTCCGGGTAATGGAGCGCTATTTTCATTATTTAATTCATTCAGTATTGACAATCCGTCCGTATGCATAAGGAAAGCATGGCCTCTGACAGGCATACCAACAGTCCGCTCATTAATCACAACTTCGAAATTCCTTTTTCTCAAAAGGATTCCTAAAGTTAAACCAGCTATACCACCACCTATAATTACTACTTTCATTCTAAAGATTTTGCCAATTGCTGCGCTGGGTATAATTATTTTAACAGGTATATCAAAGTAAATTAACGGTTTTTTTAATTTTCCCCAATGCATCCTTCAGGATTTCCTCCGATGTAGCAAAACTCAGCCTGATATACCCCTCTGCACCACTCCCAAACCATTCTTTTAACCCCGGTACAACAGCAACTTTAGCCTCATTAAATAAAACATCCTTTATCTGGCTGCTGGTTTTATGAGTTCCGGTTATATCCACAAAGGCTACATAACAGCCTTCGGGCGAAATACACGTAAACCCATTTATTGAATTCAACTCGTTCACACATAGGTTCCTCATGGCTTGAAGATGCGATAAAAAGCCATCCAGCCAATAAGCACATTTATCAAGCGCTGCAGTGGCAGCAATCTGCGAGATCACATTAGCGCCATGTATTGTCGAATTGTGAAGAGATGCATCCGATAGCTTTTTATAATGACCGGCGTTTGATGCCATTATAGCGCCAATTCGTAAACCAGCAAGTCCGTATGCTTTACTAAATCCCGTAACAGTTATAGTCCGGCTGTTTGTTGCTTCATTAAGTGATGCTATACTGGTATACTTGTGAGGAGCGAATGTTATATCGCTCCATATCTCATCCGACAATATGATCAGGTTATGCTTATCTGCAATTTCTGCCAGACTTAATAATTCTTCCTTTGTAAAAACTTTTCCCGTCGGATTTAATGGATTGCAAAGGCAAATAAGTTTTGTTTTTTGGGTTACCAGTTGTTCCATCCGTATAAAACCTGCATCTGCGGTTCCTGGCGGAATGGCGAAAGGCACTGCAACCCCGCCAACCGATTCTATAGAATAACGGAACAAAAAATCCACGGGGTCAAAAATAATAGCTTCATCACCTGGGCTCAGGAAGGCTTTGCATGTAATATAAATGCCAAAAGCAGCGCTATCTACAGGTAAAATAAATCCCGGAATTGAAGGAATATTTCTTTTTTTACGGAAATATTCAGCCATGCTTTCTTTGAATTCCGGCAAGCCGTCAGCAGGTCCGTAACAGAAGTAATTATCTTTTGAAAATTTGCAGATTGCTTCTGAAATTTCAGGAGCACAGGGAAAGTCCGGGTCGGCTGCAGTTAATGGAATTACACCGTCCGGAACCGTAGCCCATCTCAGGTTATAAGCTCTTCTTTTTAGAATCTCATGATGAATAGTCCCGTGTTCGAACATTTTGAAAAACTCCGGTAAGTTATTGTAGTGATTAGCTTAAAAATAGACAATATCCTCAAAATAATTCTGAATTAATTATTAACAAAGGATTATTCTATGTGAATAATGGATTACTACGGAAATATAATGATGAGGTTAACTATTCAGCATTTCTATAAATCTTTCTTTTGATAAAGGTTTAATAATAAAATCTGTAACTGACCCAATGTTTTTTGCACGTTCAATATCGTGCGGAGAGATAGAGGAAGAGAATACATAAAGTTTTATTTTCTTTTCCAATCTTGGTTCAAGTTGTATGTATTCTTTCAGAAACTCCCAACCATCCATTATGGGCATGCTAAGGTCGAGGAAAATAATATCAGGTAGTTGATCAGCTTTGTCAGCTATTTCTTTCAGGTAATCAATAGCTGATTGCCCATCACCAAATTCTATGATCTCCGTATCGGCAAGTATTTCCTCAATGCTTTTTTTGGTTAAAAAAACAAAGAGTTTATCATCATCGATAATGTAGATGCTTTTCATTATTTTCAGTTTAGCTGGTTTTTGAATTCAATAAAGAATGCAGAGCCTTCATCCGGATGGCTCTCCACCCATATCCTGCCACCCATAGCCTCCACCTGTGTCCTGGTCATAAACAGGCCAAAGCCTTTGGCATTAGGATGATGATGGAATATCTTGCCAATTTTGAAAAGGTTGTCTCTGTGTTTTGTCATATCAATTCCCAGCCCGTTGTCTTTTACAGATAGTATGATACTATTTTTATCAAGATGAGTTGCTATTTGTATAACAGGCTTTCTTTTTGGTGATTGATATTTTAATGCATTACTTAACAAATTATGGAAAATACTCAGTAAATATTTTGCCGGGAAATAAATTTTACTGGCCTCAGTAAAGTCTGTTGTAATAATTGCCTGTGATTTATTTATTTCAATTTTCAAACCATTAATAGTTCTTTGCAGGGTGTCTGCAAGATCAATTGACTCCGACTTTATTTCATGGTCCTGCTTTATTTGTATTGATTCAACTAATTCATTAAAGGTAATATGCAGGTTTTCAATAACCGGTTGCAATTTTGAAATGAGCATCATTTGCTCTTCATTATCCCTGCTTTCTTCAATAAATTTCACCAGCATTGACATATTTACCAATGGAGCTCTTAAATTATGCGATACAATATTGCAGAAATCAATAAGCTGTGTATTCTGGGCGGAAAGCTGGTTTACCAGTGCAGTTTGTTTTTCTTCCATTACCTTACGGTCGGTGATATCAACCCCAAATCCTATCACTAAGCTAAGTGCTCCTTTTTCATTGTGTACCGGAAATATTCTGCGCAGATGAGTGATGGGGTTTCCATCAGGTGCTTTTATTGTGTCTTCCCACCTTATCTCCTTTCCGGTCTTTTTAATTTCCATGAACTGTTCCCTGCGAACTTGTGCCACTGACTTATCCCTGTTCCTGTATTCGGCATATTCAAAATCATCTTTGCCGATAATATATTTTCTTAGCTCAGGATCTTTGATCCCTCCCGGATTAACAAACAGATATTTATGGTTGGCGTCAAACACCGCAATGTCGGCAGGAAGCTTATTGAGTATATTTTCGTAAAATTCTTTTTGCTCATCCAGTTTCCTGGTAGCCAATACCCGGTCTGTAATATTGCTTACAAAACTTATAAAATACCGTTGCCCGTTAATTATTGCCGGTGAAGTCCCGAATTCTATATCAATTTCGCTTCTGTCTTTCCTAAGTGCTTTTATCTCAATAGTGCTATTTAATAAAGGTTCACTCCCTTCTTCATAAGCGCTCATCCTGCTTAACTGTTGACTCCTAAAGCGTTCAGGTATGAAAATTTCAGGAAAATACTCACCTGTTGCTTCTTCTGCTTTCCAACCGAAAATGGCTTCAGCCTTAGGGTTCCACTGCAATATTTTTCCTTTTTCATCTGTTACAAAAACACCTACTATTGAATTATGAAAAATGGTGTTCACCTGCTGATTACTGTTATGTGCTTCCTCTTCAGATTTCTTCAGCCTTATTATCTTTAACCTTAATTTCAGCAGTATTACCACTTGTTTAGCCAATGTTATCAGTCCGGAAATTTGATTATTGTTGAGGTTCCTTGGTATCCTGTCCATGACACACAGGTAGCCTAAAGTATAGCCATCGTCATCAATAAGTGGTATACCTGCAAAAAATCGAACTCCGGTTTCCCCGCTTACTAATGGGTTGTCTGTAAAAAGTTCATCCTCATGTGTATCAGTAATAACAATAGGCGCTCCACCGGTCATTCTGTTGGAACAAAAGGCATTATCTCTGGGGATTTCAACAAAATCAACTCCTACTTTGGCTTTGAACCATATGCGTTTGTTATCTTCAAAAGCAATGGTTGAAATTGGGGTTTCACATATCTGAGCCGATAATGCTACTATATCATCAAAATCTTCTTCTGATGAGGTGTCAAGTATTTGCAATTGATGAAGCGCTGCAAGGCGGTCAGTTTCCATATCCTGGATTGAGCTTAGCTTCATTTAATATTATTGTTTGAACTATTATTTATTATTCCTTTAGTAAAATTAATGAAAATATATAACACTAAAGTATATAATGTTCTTTTTATGTTAAAAAAAGAAATTATAAAAATTAGAGCTAATATATATTATTATTGGTACGTATTTTCCGGTATTGTAAAGTGCTTAAGGGTATATTATAAACATAGTGTCAACCTTTCAAAAAAAGGCTAAATATCAATCCTGGCATACTTAGCATGATTTTCAATAAACTGGCGGCGTGGTGGAACCTCATCACCCATCAGCATTGAGAATATTTCATTGGCATAGGTATCGCTTTCAATTGTTACGCTTTTCAAAGTACGTGTGGCAGGATTCATGGTAGTATCCCAAAGTTGCTCGGCATTCATTTCTCCAAGTCCTTTGTATCGTTGTATGCCAACAGTATCTTCTTTTCCGTTCCCCAGTTTTTCAATTGCTGCCAGCCTGTCTGCTTCTGTCCATGCATAGAGTTGTTCCTTACCTTTTTTAACAAGGTAAAGCGGAGGCTGTGCCAGGTATACGTATCCCTGTAAAACCAGCTCCTTCATATAACGGTAGAAGAAAGTAAGTATCAGTGTTGCAATGTGCGAACCATCCACATCCGCATCGGTCATGATAATGATCTTGTGGTAACGCAGTTTGGTAAGATTGAGCGCTTTAGGGTCATCAGGCGTACCTACAGAAACACCTAATGCCGTAAACATGTTTTTTATTTCCTCGTTCTCGTATATTTTGTATTCCTGCGCTTTTTCCACGTTCAGGATTTTACCTCTAAGCGGTAGAATCGCCTGGTAACTACGGTCACGGCCCTGCTTTGCAGTACCGCCCGCCGAATCTCCTTCCACAAGATAGAGTTCACATTTAAAAGGATCTCTTTCTGAGCAGTCAGCCAGTTTGCCGGGCATACCACCACCGGTGAGCACGCTCTTGCGCTGAACCATTTCGCGTGCCTTGCGCGCTGCTGCGCGTGCCTGTGCCGCAAGGATCACTTTATCAATGATCATCTTGGCATCCTTGGGATGTTCTTCAAGGAAAGCTTCCAATACACGGCTCACACATACATCCACCACGCCCATCACATCGTTATTTCCGAGTTTGGTTTTGGTCTGACCTTCAAACTGGGGTTCAGGTACTTTCACAGAGATGATCGCGCTCAGACCTTCCCTGAAATCATCTCCGGTAATTTCTACTTTGGCTCTTTCAAAGAGTTTGTTCTTATCGCCATAGGATTTGAACACACGGGTAATTGCCCTGCGGAAGCCGGCAACGTGCGTACCTCCCTCTATGGTGTTGATATTGTTTACGTAAGAAAATATATTCTCGCTATACGAGCTGTTATAAGAGAGCGCAACATCAACCGCAACATTAGAGTCTTTATCAAGGGCCTCTACAAAAATAGGCTGAGACAACAATGGTTCACGTTTTGCTTTGTCGTCCAGCATCTGAACAAACTCAACTATCCCGCCTTCGCTGTAATAAGTTTCTGTAGGCATCTGGCCTTCTTCCGTCATTTCACGGGTATCTATCATGATAATGCGAACACCCTTATTGAGGTAGCTAAGTTCGCGCAGTCGGCCTGCAAGGATCTCCCGGTTGTAAACCAGGTCTTTGAAGATAGTGCCGTCAGGGTGGAAATGCACAAGTGTGCCCGTATGCCCGGAAGGGGCGCCTGTTTCGCGCACCAGATACATAGGCACACCTTTTTGATATTCCTGCTCAAAGGTTTTCCCTTCACGCCACACAGTTACATGCAGGTGCGAACTCAGCGCATTTACGCAGCTTACGCCTACACCATGCAACCCGCCTGATACCTTGTAACTGTCCTTATCAAACTTGCCGCCGGCATGAAGCAAGGTCATTACCATCTGCAGCGCTGATACTCCTTCCTTTGCATTTATGCCTGTAGGTATACCACGGCCATCATCAACAACACTAATGGAATTATCGGGATGGATGGTAACCTTGATATTTTTACAGTAACCTGCAAGCGCCTCATCAATAGAGTTATCCACAACTTCATAAACAAGGTGATGCAGGCCTCTCACGCCAACGTCGCCTATATACATCGAAGGACGTTTGCGCACTGCTTCCAGTCCTTCCAATACCTGTATACTATCCGCACCATAATCTGCGGGTATCACCAAAACTTCATTTTCAGTATCCATATTATTCAAAAAACGACCTGTTTATTTTTTCTCTGAGGAATTGCAAAAAATACCAATTTCAGATGCATAATTAAAAACTATAATCAGTTGGATTTTTAACCTTACAAAGATAGCCAAAATATACCTTAAAAACAACTAACTTTATCACCTGTTTTCCACATTTCATGAATGCAGGGAACTGAGGGTAATTACTATGAAAAATGCCGGTTTTGAGGCAATTTTTGTGGTCGTTTTCAGGCTAAACAAACCGATTGTGGAATATTCGTTACCCGATGCAAATAAATTCAGTATTTTTTTAGAAATTCCTTCACATTTTATCAACCTGATTACACTATAGTGTAGCCGGGTTAAATTTGTGCACTTACGAAACAAGAGCTTTGCGAACTTGACAACTATGTAATGCGTTTATTGCCAAATAAATATTACTCGTGTCTTTGCGCCTTTGCGCCTCCTTTGCGTGAAACCTTTTTCTTGCATTGGTATATCCCGCGTGAAGTATAAAAAGAAACCGTCCCAAAAGTTACTTTTGAGACGGCTACCTATTTCTTCAAAGCAATCTTAGAAAATTACTGTGTAACATGAATATAGTAATCTACATGTAAATTAACCGTTAATGGCACTCTAGTCGCGGTTCTTAACTTTCCGGCATAAGTATAATTAATGGTAACAGGACCTGTAGTTGGCAGGTAAGAACGCAGGTTCGAAGTATTATTTATCGGCAAAGACAGAGTGGCGCTGTATGTTGCAGGGTTATTTACAATTGATCCAAGATTTACGGTAACAGGATTTGTGGATGTATTAAATTGAGCCATAGCCTGCTGGAAATTAGCAAAGTTATTTGCCGCGTCGGGATTCTGGATGGTAAGCGTGCAGGTTGTAAACCGGAATGTATCAATATTGCTCATTCCCAGAATACTGCCTGTCTTTGATTTAACAAAGCTATCCAGGTTATATACAAATGTTCCGGTACCCATACTTGAATGGTATGTGGTATCCGGCACCGCCGGAATGGTAACGGTTACATCTATTCCCTGCCATGTAATTGCCTGTGCTAATTGGTTGGCTACTTTACCACAAGAGTTAAAGATCATTATACAGCATATGGCTGCAAAAACAGATAATCTGGTGTCTTTTTTCATAGAATTTTTTTTATAGCTGCTAAGGTAGGCTTTTTTTACATATTAACGACTTAGCCAATTATATGTCTTTTAACTTTTTAGCCTGTTTTTAAAAGTTGAGGTTTATGACAATTAGCATATTTTTGTGTTAGGAATGTTGACAAAATAATTCCTGCGATATGGCGCAGTTATTTTTCTTTTTTTCAAAGAGCCAAAGCTGCGAATAGCAAGCCTATTTAAAGGTTTGGCGATGCAGAAAAAATGGAAAAGAACAAGTCAGATTGTAGGAATTATTTTGTTATCGTTCCTTAATTTCATATTTTTATTTTTATAAGTCAGGATAGATAGTATAAACATATATTTAATAATTAAAATTTATTCGTTAAAATTAGAAATTGGTATCATGCCTGATTTTGGGTATGACTAAATGAGCATTTAACTATACATGAACAAAAAATTTCACTGGATACTGTTGACCATATTCGTCTTTTTTATTGTTATGTGGGTAGACAGGATCTTTCTTTTTTTTACTTCAGGGTATCTGCATGGTGTTTCAAAAAATATTTTTAAAACCCTGTGGTTAGGCACCAGGTATGACTTCCGGGAAATAGGTATTCTTGGTGTTATAATCCTTCTGCTGGCATTAATACCACCGCTCGATCCCTTCAGGGCAGGCTTTGGTAGAAAATTCTGGATTGGTTTATTATCCGTCTTGTCTGTTGTAGTTGTGTCTGTTTATGTAATAGATGCAATTCACTTTGATTATCTGGCCCAACGATTAAATGCCAGTATATTGAATTTCATTCCTGAAGGAAACACTTCGGTACTTATGATCTGGCAAACCTACCCTGTAATAAAGTTAGTATTATTAATAACCTTCTTAAGCGCTCTATTAATATTCTTCTTTAGAAAAATATTCAATACCGCAAACAAACAGGTTCGTGTAATTAGCAGGAGAAGAAATGTTTCGTTACATATTGCATTTATACTCGTTGCAGGTATCTGCATTTTTGGTAAGTTCGGGCAATATCCTTTAAGATGGAGTGATGCATTTGAACTAGGTGACAGCCGTTTATCGCAACTGGCATTAAATCCTTTTCAGAGTTTTTTCAGCTCCATGAGCTTCAGACATGTAAGATACGATGAGCAGGCAAGCAAAAAATATTACCCGATGCTTGCTTCCTACCTGGGAGTTGACTCCACAGGTAAGCAGGGGTTTGAACGCAGGATTGCCGGCAGCAACACCACCAGCCCAAATGTAATACTGGTGATATGTGAAAGCTTCAGCGCCTATAAAAGTTCCATGTGGGGTAATCCCCTGAATACTACCCCTTACTTTAATTCGTTATGTGCCAGCGGCATTCTTTTCGATCATTGCTTTACACCTCACTTTGGAACTGCAAGAGGCGTCTGGGCTACCATAACCGGTATCCCGGATGTACTGCTCGACAAAACTGCCAGCAGGGACCCGATGATTGTTGACCAGCATACTATTGTAAATGATTTTGTTGGTTACGAAAAAGACTATTTCATTGGCGGCAGTACCAGTTGGGCCAATATTAAAGGAGTTCTGGACGATAACATAGAAGGCATCAACATCCATGAACAGGGTAACTATAACGCCGATAAGGTGGATGTATGGGGTATCAGTGATAAAAATCTTTTTCTCCAGGCAAACCAGGTATTAGCTAAAAAGACTGCTCCGTTCTTTGCCATAATTCAAACCTCCGATAATCACCGGCCGTATACTATTCCCAAAGAGGATAAAGAATCTTTTAAAACAGTTTCGTTCCCAAGAGATTCACTGCTATTGTTCGGTTTTCAAAGTAATGAAGAATTAAACGCGTTCCGGTATACTGATTTTTGTTTCCAGCAGTTTATGGAAGCGGCAAAAAAAGAAAAGTATTTCAACAACACTCTATTTGTGTTCATCGGCGACCATGGCATAAGGGGCAATGCCGGCGATATGTTTCCCAAAGCATGGACCACCAATGCCCTTACTGCATTTCATGTGCCGTTGCTGTTTTATGCACCCGCATTAATTAAGTCCGGACGTCATTCGATGATCAGCTCACAGGTTGATGTGTTGCCAACGATTGCAGGCATCATTGGTATTCCTTATGTCAACAAAACTATGGGTCGCGACCTGCTGCATATTAAAGATACTACTTCAAATACCGCCTTTTTCATAGATCATGATGTCAGAAATATTGCGGTCATCCGCGGAGATTATTTATTTCAGCATCATTTATTAAACAACCAGGAGTTGATGGTAAGAATTAATAATAACGATCCGATATCAAAAGAAATGACAAATGACATGTACAATTATATGCATGAGTTAACTTTTGGGTTTTACGAAACATCAAAGTATATGTTGTTTAATAACCGCAAAGCGCATACCAAATATTAAGTCTAAAGTTTAAAGTTTGCGAGTTGGAGTAGTTGTTCATAGTTACGTATTAATATTTTAAATTTAGCTAATTTTATTTTCTGGGGTTTCTACTGAATAGGTGTACACCGGTCAGGTGTGGCACATCTGCGGGTGGCTGGTTAATTATGTGGGTATAGACTTCTATTATTGCCTTGCCAGCTTGGTCGGTGATGTCCGGGATGCCATGGCTGGTGAGCCATTGGCGGAATGGCGCGGTATCGGTGGCATTATGGCGGACTACGAGTTTTTTGGTGGTAGCGACTACTACGAAGTCTATGCCGCATAGAAACTCTATGAGTTCGCTGGCGGGACGCGGAAAGCCTGGATACCTCACCCCGGCCCTTCCCAAGGGTAATGTCACTAACTTAGGAACGTTGACAAAATAATTCCTACGATATGGCGCAGTTATTTTTCTTTTTTTCATCCCGATAGCTATCGGGATTACAACGCCGAAAAAATGGAAAAGAACAAGTCAGATTGTAGGAATTATTTTGTCATCGTTCCTTAAGGAGAGAAAAGCTGAATTAAATGATCTGGTTAAATGATTTGTTCGGACGTAATCCCCCTTTAACGTTGGCTTTGTGCGTTAGCGAAGGGGGGCAGGGGGGATGTAACATTTAAAGAGAAAAGGTTGCCTTTTCAATACTGATTTTACCAGATTCTGCATTTCTTCAACTTCTTTTTTTGAAAGTTTCTTTTTCATACTCTTCTTCAATGACTTGTTGAACAATTCAGAATCTTTGCCGCTTAAAACAGGTGTAGGTCCTATTTGAAGTGCCATTGTTTACTTTTTTACAAAGATACGAAAATGTCAAATGGATTGCAACAGGATAAATATGAAAATAGTCTGTCCCGATTTTTATCGGAGGGCAATGGCTGTTGGCAACTATTCGGCCTCATGGCTAGTTCGGCAAACTCACTAAGGGGTTGGAGTTTGTGCGGGTAAACCACACCTATTATTACTTACACTTATTTTGTGGGTTTGCTCCGCATAGGGGAGGAAGGATTTCTATCTGGCTTCGTAGGTAACTTCAGGAGATTTACTTCGTTATTGATGTCTTTTTTATTGGTCTCAGTGATTTAGTGCTCCGTTGCACTGCGAAATGACGGCTTTGATTGGCTTGCCGGATAGAAATCCGAACGATGAATGGTGCTACCCCCGTGAGCGCTAAATATTAGTAATTGAGCCGGTACCCACCTTCCCTCACAGCGGTCACGGTCGCTCCGGGAGCTAATTGCCATAGCTTTAGTGAAGTCACTAAATGATGGTACATTATTGAAGTTTATTTGGTATAATTACCGGGATTATGATTTGAAGAAAAATTCCTTTCAGGGTTGACTTTATATAATTTTAGCCTATCTTTCAATTTTAAAATTCATTTATGAAAATATCAGAAAAAAGAGTTGTTTTGGTTACCGGCGCTACGGGCGGCTTAGGCACTGCAATGTGCCGGAAATTATATGATGACGGATACATAGTGGTAGCCAACTACCGTAATGAAGAAAAAGCAAAAGAATGGCAGGAGAAACAGCACAATGAAGGTCACGACATCAAAATGTATTATGCCGATGTCGCGGACTTTGACTCCTGCGGTATAATGATCGAAAAAATAACCAATGAAATTGGGCCTGTGGACGTGCTGGTAAATAATGCAGGCATCACAAAGGACGGCGCTTTCCGCAAAATGAGTTATGAAAACTGGCGTGCGGTAATGGCTACCAATCTCGACAGCGTTTTTAATTGCACCCGCCACGTAATAAACCCGATGATAGATAAAGGGTTTGGCCGGATCATAAATATTTCTTCCGTAAACGGCCAGCGTGGCCAGTTCGGGCAGGCAAACTATTCAGCGGCTAAAGCAGGGATGCATGGTTTTACTAAAACACTGGCAATGGAAGTGGCTAATAAGGGCATTACCGTGAACACTATTTCTCCGGGTTACATAGGCACAGATATGGTAATGGCAGTAAAAGAGGAGATACGTAACCAGATCATTGCTCAGATACCAATGGGCCGTCTTGGCGGTACCGAGGAGGTAGCCTATCTTGTTTCTTTTCTTGCTTCAGAGCATGCTAATTTTATCACCGGTGCAAATATGAGTATTAATGGAGGTCAGCACGTTTATTAAACTATTGGCAAACCCGTTTTCTCTTAGCAATCTTTTTTCGTACCTTGTGAAATATGCTGGGTACCAAACCTGCAAGGCTGGCAATTATTGATGACCATCCAATAGTTATTGATGGCATAAAGGCCATGGTGGAAACTGACCCCGGAATTAAAATAGTACTTACCACAACTTCGTCCAATACGCTGCTGGAGCAACTGGAACATATGGATGTAGATGTGTTGCTTACCGACATCGTAATGCCCGAAATGAATGGAAATGAACTGGCCAAACTGGTCAAAAAGAAGTTCCCATCCATTAAGATACTTGCTTTAAGTATGAGTGGCCAGGCTGATCTGGTTAATGAAATGATCAATGACGCCGATATTTCGGGGTATGTGCTGAAAAATGTGAGCAGCGATGAGCTGTTAACGGCCATTCACAAAATAGCACGCGGAGGAATCTATTTTAGTGAATCGGTGCTTACAGAACTGGATAAGTACAAAGCACCCAGGCCACCCCAAGCGGTGCTTACCCAAAGAGAAGTAGAAATAATTTCCCTGATGGAAAAAGAACTGGGCAATAAAGAAATAGCTGCCAAATTGTTTATCAGCGAAAGAACTGTGGAAACCCACCGCAAAAATATTTTCAGAAAACTGGGCAAAAACACGCTGATAGGCGTTATCAAATATGCTTACGACCATAAAATTATCCAGCCGCCTTTATAACTTTGATTTTTATTCACGGATTCTTCCTAATTTTATGTAAGGATCGCTTACTTACATACCTGCAAAATACCTGGCAATGAAACGCTTTTATTTTTTCTTTTCCATTCTGCTTGTATCACTGTTTATTTATACCATTATTTCATGGACTCCCGGAAACAGTAAAGACGGCATACAATTTTTTGAAGGTTCCTGGCAGGAAGCCCTGATTAAAGCCAAAGCAGAAAATAAGCCCATCTTCATGGATATTTATGCAACCTGGTGCGGACCCTGCAAAATGCTGAAAAAGAAGACTTTCTCTGATAAGGATGCTGGAACTTATTTTAATGCAAACTTTATAAACCTTTCTTTCAATGGCGAAGCCGGCGAAGGAGAAATGCTGGCCAATAAATTCAAAATTACCGGCTACCCCTCATTGATCGTTTTGAACAGCAATGGTAAGCTCATTCATCTGCAAACGGGATACCTGTCGGCCAATGAACTGATTGCCTTTGGTAAACAAGCATTAGGTAAGCAGCAATAGCATGAACCTGCTTTTTGCCTTACGTTGAATTTCTATGTACCGGTACTATGATACAGTCTCAATTATAGTTTACCGCGTACCTGTTTTACTTCATCAGTGGTAACTGTTCCTCCGGTGTTCCCGAAACTACTGTAAACATAAGTCAGTACAGTTGCAATTTCTTCATCTGAAAGAGTCTGTGGCGGCATTGTACTGTTGAATTTTTTGCCGTTCACAACTATTTCTCCCGAACTGCCTTTAAGTACCTGGTGTATCGCATTTTCTTTCTTAGCCAGGTAATCTGATTTTGCAAGTGGCGGGAAAGTGTTTGGCAGCCCTTCACCATTTGCCTGGTGGCAGGCAATGCAGGTTTTTTTGTAAATATCCTCACCCGTTGCAACCTTAGGCTTTGCGGGTGCGCCGGTGGTACCCTGGTCTGATCCGCAGGAACTGAATAAACAAACAAGTAAGCTTGCCACCACTACGCTGGCATTTTTCATAATTCAGAAAATTTTGGAAGGTAAAAATAATACAAAAATAAATAACTAAATTTATACCAATGACGCCCGGCCTGCTTATGAAGTACTTACTGATCCTGCTGCTTGCCTTAAGCCAACAGGCGCTTAGCCAGAAAATAAGCTGGGTAAACATCCCTCCGCAAACCGATGCCTCATTCCGCGGACTGTCTGTAGTTGACGACAACGTTGCCTGGGTGAGCGGCACAAAAGGCTGGGTAGGCAAAAGTAAGAATGGCGGTAAAGCCTGGACATTCTCGCAGGTGAAAGGATTTGAAAAATTGGATTTTCGTTCGATCTACGCCTTCAATAGTAAAACTGCAGTTATCGCAAACGCCGGGTCGCCGGCGTATATTCTGCGTACTACCGATGGCGGGCTTAACTGGAAGGAAGTTTACAGGAATAATGACACTGCAGCTTTCTTTGATGGAGTTGATTTCTGGGATAATAAAAGGGGAACAATTTTTGGAGATCCGATAAAGGGAAGGATGTTGGTGCTGAATACCAAAGACGGCGGAGATAGCTGGCGGGGAATACCGGAGCCACACCCCGGCGAGGAGCTGGAAGGAGACCCTTTATTTGAAGCTGGCGAATCTTCATTTGCTGCAAGCGGAACCGCGATCAGGTGCATTGAACCTGGAGTTGTCACCATAGCTACCGGGGGCACGGCTGCTCGCCTGTGGTCGTCGTTAGATACCGGCGTCACTTGGCACAACATAGAAACACCAATGATGCATGGCAGGAACAGTGCAGGTATTTTCTCATTTGCATCTATTGACAATTACTATCACGTCATTATTGTGGGTGGTGATTATAAGCAGGATTCATTGAAGACCGATCATGTGTTTTACAAGAAACATGGTGACAAGGACTGGCGTGTGCCGAAAGTTCCAACAAGAGGTTACCGCGAATGTGTTGAGGCCATCGGAAAAAATGCTGTTGTTGCCACCGGCCCTTCAGGCACCGACATAACTTATGATGGAGGTGAAACATGGCAACCGTTATCGGAGGAAAAAGGCCTGCACGTGGTTCGCAAAAGCCGTAAGGGCAACCTGGTGATTCTTGCCGGTGCAGGCGGGAAAATTGTCTTGCTTAAATACCCGGCAGCAGATCACTGACCAGCGCCCGGAACAGCCTGCGCTCCGTTTTTCCTGCTTATCCCGCGCATAACCCATAACGACAGTGTTGCCCACACTATACCAAGGCAAAATGACGCGATCACGTCAGTTGGATAGTGTACCTTAAGCACGATCCTGCTGACGCCAACCGTGACGGCAAGAAATAACAGCAAGATCGTAAATAGCCATTTAAGAGAAGAGCTGATGGCTGCGTTCCATGCAATATAAATAAAGATCCCGCAGAAAATAAATGCCGAAAGTGCATGACCGCTCGGGAAACTATAGTTCGTGATGCCCTGTATTATCGGCAATTCCGGCCTGTGACGGTGGGTTATTTGTTTTATCAGCAGCATCATACCAGTACTGCTCAAAGCCACAATTGCTATATGCAGGCCGTATCTGTAATTCCTCTGAATGAAAAAATAACCAATCAAAACAATATAAGCAGGTAACAGGAAATTGCCGGACCCGAAAAAGGTAAAAACCTTCATCACCGCTATCAATGATGGGGTAGAAAAGGTGGAGAAATAATAAAAGACCCTTTTATCAAAAGCCGCTTCATTCTCATAAACTGCCTCATTTGCTATTACCGCGAAAACAAGCAGTGAGCCAACAAATAAAACACTGCTGATGATCACCTTCAATGAAAACAACCGGAATACTGCTTTCAGTATACTTTTTTCCTTTTGTTCTGTATTGATAATTCTCATTTGGCACTTGTATTAATATGTTCAATTATAAAATAGTGCCAATAAAAAGAGGTTGCCACAACATTTGGGGCAACCTCTTCTGAAATGCAATAGATACTTTTGCTTCAGTTAACTTAGCAACTTCTGATCCGTTGACCTATTTTGAAGAATTATTCGTAAATCGAAATACTACTAATAATTCGCGAATGACGTGGCACCTCCCTTTAGATTTGGGGTTTATAGGTAAACGAGGTCAAACTAATTTATATTGAGTATCGGTATTAATTCCCCTGAATAGCTGATTCCCTTTCCTTTTATTTATACACGTAAAGTTACGTTTAACAAATTTTTGGCATCCGCTGAATTAAACATTATTCCTGGTACGCTGTCTGATGAATTGTGATATTACAGGTTATACATTATCAACACCCACTTGAAAAATACCGGACATGCACAAACTGACATCTATCGCGCTGCTATTTATTATTTTGATATCGCGCACATCCTCTTTTGCTCAATGCCACCATACCGGCAGCCATGTGCACCATTCATCATCACACAGCCATGTTCATTTTTCCTCACACGGCCATTCGCACTACCACTACCATAGTCACGAGCGCCATTCTTCATACAATCGGGGATATTCGTCCGGTTCTGCCTTAGGTTATGGCGCCAGGCTCAGTGATCCGTTGCGCGGAACGCATGAAATTGCGGCAGGAGCCGGTGCGGAATCAGCATGGCAGCTACTCGATAAAAATGTCGTCTCAGCCACACCCAATTATTTCGGTTCCTACCGCTATTTTATTACCAATGGTGTTGCGATAGGTTTTTCTGCAGGCACACAGACCACCTCAGGAACAGATACCTGTAATTGCCTCGTCCCGGGAACTCAACCGGGTAAAGGACCTTTATATGATTTCAAAACAACAACGGTAACCGTGGCTGCGGAGCTCACATGGGTTTTGTTCAGCAAAAATTCTTTCCAGGCTTACGAAGGGGTCGCTGCAGGTGTTTCTTATTATAACGAGCGCGACAGCTACGCTGACAAAACAACATCTTTGCTCAGCGGGTATAAGTTCAATGGGCAGTTAACGCTTGCCGGTATAAGGTTTGGCAGAGCCCTCGGCGGATTTGTGGAACTCGGTTTTGGATATAAAGGATTAATTAACGGCGGTATTTCTTACCAGGCTGGTTATAAAAAGGCGCACAGATTTGGTTAATATAAAGCAATCTGCCGGTTTCATGTAAAATGCCGATTGTCTCCGGTTGCCCAAACCATTGGTAGTGTCTCAGTTTGATTGCTTGGTAGGTTTTATTGTAAATGCTGAAATTCAAATGACTTGCCCCCAGTTAGTTCTAAATCTTTTTCTAACTCTATCAATTCCGAATATGGTGCGGAATCTTTTGATTCCCAACTTCATTGCAACTAAACTTATCTTTTTATTCTTAATAAAAATAGGCATTATTAACTCTCTTGTTGGAAAATCCGTGGCGTCATAATACATCCAAACATTTATTAACAATGGCAAATCATTTTTATTGATAGTATCCGGAAGCGATTTTAAAGCTTTTTTTACTGCTTCTTTGTTTACATGAGAATCAATACCATCATAGTACTGTATAAAGTCTTTAAAAATTTTCCTTATAATTTCAATAGATTTTTCTTCAGAATCATTTTTGCTTTTTGATTTTGAATATTTAGCTTGACTATTGCCTGATAATGATAACAAAAGTAAACCTGCAAGAAAAAAAGTAAATGGTTTCATATTCCTGTTATAAAGGTAATAAATAAGGCCGCGATTGCAGCCCTATTCCATTTCCTTGTCATTCTTTCTTTCAGCTTGTTTGCCGCATCAATTAACGCAGCCTGTCCCCAGGTGCCACCGTCAACTTTGATGGAGTGACCAATACATATCCCAACCCTTCTGTATTCTTAAATCCCAGCGTCAGCACTTCCGAATCGAATGGCCCTACTCTTCTTACCGGGAAATTTACCACACATACCACCAGCAGTCCCATCAGTTCGTCTTTTTCATAAGTACCAACCAACTGCACACTCGATTTTTTTGTACCGATCCCGGCGCCAAAGTCAATAAGTAATTTATAAGCCGGCTTCTTCGCCTCCGGAAAATCCCTGACTTCAATTATTTTCCCAAGGCGGATATCAACTTTTTCAAAGTCCTCGTATGTGATCATCTTGTGTAGTTTTGTGGTTTACACAAATATACACTCAGGTACCAAACCTCCTCATAAAAAATACTCCTGCTGACTGCAGATATGCAGCCGGCAAGAGTATTCTTTTTTATGAATGCTCCTTTATGAATTCTTCTTCAATTCAGTGGAGTAATGTGCGGAAAACAAAATGAGGCTGGTAAGCCCGGAAATTGTTACGGAACCGATGGCCGCACGGCTGTCATTAGACAAAGAATCAACAATGAAATAAACGAATGCGGCAATTACTAAAGTGGCGATGGTAATAACAAGATTGTGGCGCATAAAAAGAAGTTTTAAGGTTACTGCTTACTCTGTTCGATTTTCAGCAATGTTCGGCCTGGTCAGGTATCAGGCAACCGATAGGGGAAGATTAAAGCGCTTTCCTGCTTTACTTAGTGCAACTATTGTGCCAAAACGATTTTGGCATCCCTGGTTTGGCGAATTTTAAGCAATAGTTACAATTTACTTACCTTAATCCGGTCTTTTTGCCGTCATGCAACTTTTTTCAGTTGTTCTCCCTAATTTTATACAGGCTAAAACTAAATCTTATGAGAAACTTATTTTTGATTACAATTGCAGGTACTTTTTTGATAATTGCATCCTGCAGGACTAAGAACATCACTTGCAGCCCGGGGGCTATCAGTATCCAGGTAGTCGGTTTCACCAAGGCTGACCTTGATTCTGCCATCGCTGTTCGTTACAAACCTGACAATACTTTCAGCACACCATTGGACACTGCCACAAAACTCGCCTGGACATGGAACGCAAACATTGATACAGCCACTTTGAAGCCATTGTTTAATACTGTTGTTTTAGAAGGCGGTTCAGCCTATTTCGGCTCCGGTTATGATTACAGAATAATTTTCAAAACCCTCGCCCGCACAATTGAGGTTACAAGTATTACTCTGGCTGGTAACACCCACCAGAGCTACACCGAATCTATAATGTCCCCGGCAGTGTTATATTTCTGCTCAAACAATGTTGTTAGCTGTAAAGTAAATAACCAGGCTTATACTTTTCCAGGCAGTACAGCAAGTGTTTGCGTCGCTAAATGATGCCGGCAATAAATAATGCGCAAAAGAGATGCAACATCCCATAGATATTGCATCTCCTTTATTAAACAATTCCATTATTTTTTTAGTCCCTGTGTCAACGCCCATGACCATCATCGTGTCTTTGACCATCATTATGTCTTTGTCCTTCATTACGTCTTGGCCCTTCGTTATGCCGTGGTGCTTCATTGCGCCTTGGTCCTTCGTTGCGTCCATGGTCATAGCCACTGCCCGGCCTGTTACCACCCCAGTCACGATGCTGCTCATGCCTCATTTCATTTCCATGCCAATTGTTGTGTCTTGGGTGCCCCGGGTTTGCCCAATACCTCTGATCGCGGCTATCACGGATAACTACCTGGTCATGGCGGCCCCTGTATCCATAATAGTCTCCCCTGTACCTGTTATGACGCAACCATGGTGATGGGGTGTTAATTACTACCTTGTATGCCCCGTACAGGTCGAAATCTGCATACCAGGGTGGTAAATAAGTGGTAGTTACCCAACGTCCGTCATTCATATATACATACGTCTGGTTATCTACATCATAATATGCTTCTATATCCGGGATATAATAGTATCGTGCATAATCATATCCTGTCGGGCCCCAAAGTGGTTGTATTCCCACGTTCAGGTGAACGCCTACCTGTGCCTGGGTGTAATTGCCAAATCCTGCGAAAGTGGCTAATATTATTGCTGCTACAAAAATTGTCTTTTTCATATTTGTATGTTTTAATCCATTGAAAGAAACAATAAAAGCATGCCACTAAAATCAGGTAACTCCCCGGAAATTACAGATGAAACTTACTTGCCCCGGTCTGAAAGTTATTGTTATTATGTGAAGACGCTCCGGCAGACATAAAAAAAACCTGCAACACTAAACTAATAGTATTGCAGGACTCAATCAACCATGCAAGCTGGTATTTAATTCCAGCCATGCCTTCCACGACCCTCTTCATTTCTTCTCCTTGCTCCGTATGCATTATTACTATTTTGTTCACGAACTGCACGGTTTCCGTTCCAATCCTGGTGTTGCCTTTGCTCATACCTGTTTCCATCGGTATTGCGTTGTTGCTGGTAATATCTCTGGTCGCGGTAATCGCGTATTGCCACCTGGTCATGACGGCCTCTGTATCCATTGTATTGGTTTCTGTCCCTGTCATAATGCATCCATGGCCTGGATTCATTGATCACAACTTTGTGTGCATTATAAAGGTCGAAGTTGCTGTATCTTTCAGGTAAGCAGCTGGTAGTCACCCAATTCCCGTTATCCATGTATACATAATCCCTGGCAGCTACATCATAATAGGCATCTATGTCGGGTATGTAATAATACTGAGCAACATCATATCCGCCTGGCCCCCATGCTGGTTGTGCATTAATATTGAATTGTACACTCACCTGCGCATTTGCATTGTAGCTGTAGATGGTAGTCAGAACGATCGCAGCTAAAAAAATCTTGTTTTTCATATCCGATGTGTTTTATCACAATTACACCAATGCCAAAAGCGTGCCAGTTCTGTTTTTTGATCTGCTAAAGAATTGCTAAAGGGAAAACGAATCAAAAATCACACAACCGCAATTTATATCATCGGTCAAGCCCTGAAAGGCAATGTCATTGAATTAAGAATAGCCCGAAGGGCTTAAATGTGAATAGCCGTGGGTTGCACCCACGGTATACCAAAAATACGGGCCAACTCCGGAGGTGTTGAATGTGGTGTGGGAAAATACCGAAATCGCTTAAGTCACTGGCAGCCCCGAAAGCTATCGGGGGTGCAGCCCATCGAACAAAATACCATGCATTGGTCAAGACCTGTCAGGGCGAAATCTCATAACTACGACAACACCCAGGGAACTCTCTCATACCCAACACGAATGTTCCCCGAAGGGGATAAATCCAATAGCATAGGGCATCGCCCTACGAACTCGCGGGCGGACAATATTTATCCCAACTCTGACCAAAACATTACATTCTATTCCATATAGAATCTATATCATAAACTCCTTTTTCCATATTACTTTTACACCTAAATTCCTGGTATGCAATTTGATGGCAAAGGCTATTCTGATGAACAACTGATACAAATCTATACAGAGCTGGTGCGCCCGCGCATGATTGAAGAAAAAATGCTGTTGCTGCTCCGCCAGGGCCGTATCAGTAAGTGGTTCAGTGGCATTGGCCAGGAAGCTATCTCTGTGGGCGCTGCACTGGCGCTTGATGCCGATGAGTATATCATGCCGTTACACCGCAACCTGGGGGTATTTACTGCCCGCAAAATACCCTTTGAAAAATTATTCATGCAATGGCAGGGGCGTAAAGAGGGTTTCAGCAACGGACGTGAGCGCTCTTTTCACTTCGGCACAAATGAATATCACATCTGCGGCATGATCTCGCACCTTGGCCCTCAGTTGGCTATTGCCGATGGTATAGCCCTGGCGCATAAACTGAAAAAAGAAAATAAGGTATCACTTGCATTTTGTGGCGATGGCGGTACCAGCGAAGGTGATTTTCACGAAGCGCTGAATGTGGCTGCAGTCTGGGGGTTGCCGGTTATTTTTCTTATCGAAAATAATGGCTACGGCCTGAGCACTCCTGTTAGCGAACAGTTCCTTTGCAAACAACTTGCCGACAGAGCCATAGGTTATGGCATGAAGGGAATTACGATTGATGGCAACAACATACTCGGAGTTTACAAAACCGTGACTGAAGCAAGGCAGTATTGCATTACTGAGCAAAAGCCAATTTTGATCGAATGCATGACTTTCCGCATGAGAGGACATGAAGAGGCGAGCGGGGTGAAGTATGTACCCAAAGAGCTCTTTGAAGAATGGGGCAGGAAAGATCCCATAGCACACTATGAGCGTTATCTGAAAACCATGGGCATACTTACTGATTCAATAATTGCTGAGATCCGTGAAGTGATACAAAAGGATATGGATGCCGGCCTTGCAAAAGGATTTGATGCGCCGCATATCAGGCCTGATACTTCCAGGGAGATCGCGGATGTGTATGCCCCTGCAAAAGTTAAGCCTGCACTGCCTCCGGGCCCATGTACAGAAAAGAAGTTTATACAGGCCATAAGTGATGGTTTAAGACAAAGCATGCGCCGATATCCTGAATTGGTTCTTATGGGCCAGGACATTGCTGAATATGGAGGCGCATTCAAAGTAACCGAAGGATTTTTGCAGGAGTTCGGTAAGGAAAGAGTACGTAATACGCCGCTGTGCGAGAGCGCGATAGTCGGCGCTGCTCTTGGCTTATCCATCAAAGGATTTAAATCCATGATGGAAATGCAGTTTGCCGATTTTGTTACCGTTGGTTTTAATCAGATCATCAATAACCTCGCCAAAATACATTACCGCTGGGGACAAAATGCTGATGTAGTTGTCCGTATGCCCACAGGGGGTGGAGTAGGCGCAGGTCCTTTTCATTCGCAAAGCAACGAAGCGTGGTTTGTGCATACACCCGGCCTCAAAGTAGTTTACCCCTCTACGCCTGAGGATGCAAAGGGCTTGCTGATAGCGGCTTTCGAAGACCCCAACCCTGTAATGTTCTTCGAGCATAAAGGGCTTTACCGCAGCATCACCGGCTGCGTACCCGATGATTATTATTCTATTGAAATTGGTAAAGCAAAACACGTAAGCCAGGGAACAGATATCAGCGTCATCACTTATGGAATGGGGGTGCACTGGGCTATTGCTTATGCCGATGCTCATCCCGGGGTTTCGCTCGATATTCTTGATCTCCGTACTTTGTTGCCATTAGATTATGAGGCAATCCGCGATGCAGTAAAACGCACAGGTAAAGTATTGTTGCTTCACGAAGACACGCTGACCGGTGGCCTCGGTGGCGAACTCGCTGCATGGATAGCCGAAAATTGTTTCGAATTACTCGATGCCCCTGTAATGCGCTGTGCCAGCCTCGATACCCCAATCCCATTCGCCATAGAACTGGAACAAAACTTTATGGCTAACAGCAGGCTGGATGATTGTGTGCAAAAATTATTGAGTTATTAATTCACCTGTAATGGAAAGTTTTGTTATTAATGATCCACTTTTTGCTGATCACGTTTGACTTTTGACTTTAAGTACGTTACTTTCGTAAATGAAATAAGGTTAGTATGGTTAAAAGGATTTCTTATTGTGCATTACTTGGTGGATTTGCCTTGTTGTTTTCCTGCAAGAATGGCCCCACCAAAAATCACGGGCCAATCGTGCTCGGTGATTCATCGTCAATTGTAACCGAAACTGATCCTTCAAAACTCCAGGATCTCGTAACCGACCTTAACCCCGTCATTCCTTCTTCCGAGCCCAGAGATACCATGGCAACACCACCATCTGCTCCTAAAAAAGGACCGGATACACCAAAAAAGAATCCGGTGACAGTTGCTGCTAATCCTACGGTTACATTAACAGGCCCCGGATTGAAAGCAGACTTTAACGTCATGTCTTTGCTAATACCTAATGTAAATGCAAAGCAGTCCGGCAACGGTAACCTTGGTAATGCAAATGGAGTAGTATTTACCTTTATTAGCGGAACACTCAATGGCAACCTTTTAAAAGTAACGGCAAATGTTACTAAGGTTTCACAACGATACCAGTCAGTAGTAGTATTGAAAAATGAATTGGGTATGTTACCTATTGAGACACTCTCCACAACAACAGGTTGGGAGGCCCTAAAGGGAACCAGCAATATCTACCGCATTACCGGACTTGACGAAAAAAACCTCGATTATCCCGAAGCTAACAAAAATGTGATATTGAATGCCGTAACCAGAGCAGCCCAGCGCCACCACATGAGCCGGAAAAAAATTCAGCAATGGCAAAACAGCGTTCATAATGTAAGGGCAGCAAACCAAAAACCCCTTTATGTTATGCTCCGCTCAGTAATATGGAAAATAGACGGGAAAGACGCGCAGGGAAAAATATTCTCAAAGCAAGTGAGGATTGACTTCCCGATGTAAATGTGATGGCATGTGTCCAAATTGATTTTACTTTCCAAATTCATTAATGGCTCTACCTTACAGCTCATCAATGCACAAATGTTGAACACATGTTCTCCTGTGAAGTCCCTTCAGGGATTTAGGGTATTAAATCTTATCCACCCTTATCTGATGCCGTCCGCCTTCAAAAGTTACGGAAAGAAACACCTCCACCATTTTTTCTGCCACCTCCGGGCTCACAAACCGTGCAGGCACGCATAATACGTTTGCATTATTATGCGACCGCGCCAATGACGCCAGTTCCTCCGTCCAGCAGAGTGCCGCCCGTATGCCTGCGTGTTTGTTGGCTGCCATACAAACCCCATTGCCGCTGCCGCAAACAAGAATGCCTGCAGCAGCCTTTCCCGCTTCCACCATTTCTGCCACCGGGTGTGCAAAGTCGGGATAATCTACGCTGTCAAGGCTATACGTACCCTTGTCTGCTATCTGCCAGCCGGCCTTTTCAAGCACGGTTTTCAGTGTTTCCTTATAGTCAAACCCTGCATGGTCCGCACCTATTGCTATAGGCAGTGATTTATCAAAAGCCGGATTGTTCATATTAATCATCGTTTTCTGCTTTTTTTCTCATTCTTTCAGTATAGGTACGCTTGCTCAGCACTACAGTGATCTCATAAAGCAGGTACAAAGGTATAAAAACCAGCAAACAGCTAAACAGATCAGGAGGAGTGATGATCTCTGAGATAATGAATAATATCAGGAACGCCAGCCGCCGCTGTTTCTTCAGAATGTTTGGAGTAAATATGCCTATCCGTGTCAGGAAAAGAACCAGTATAGGCAATTCAAATACGATCCCCAGCGCCAGTACCAGCGTGCTCAGCATTTCAAAGTAATTATCCAGGATGATGTTGTTCTGAACCGACGGGCTCAGTTTATAATTGCCAAAAAAGTTGATAGCATATGGCGCCACTACGAAGTAAGCAAAAAACACACCGATAAAAAACAACAGTGAGCACCAGAATACGATACCCTTTGCCATTTTCTTTTCCGATGGCTTCAGTGCAGGCCTGATGAACTTCCATAATTCCCACAGCACAAAAGGGAATGCGCAGATAAAGCCCAGCATCAGTGAAATAGACAGGCTCATCATAAACTGGCCGGTAACTGCCGTATTCTGAAATTGCATATTCACCGGCCCAAGGCAAAAAGCATCATAGTGCAGCAACTTGCCCAGTTTACAAAACCACTTATACGATACAAAATCCTGGTGAGCCGGCCCAAGGATGATACGGTCGAAGATCCACTCTACCTTAATGAAAACGAGTATGGCGCCTGTAAGTATGGCAAAAGCACACCGGATCACATGCCAGCGCAGATCTTCCACGTGGTCGAGAAAGTTCATCTCGCCCTCGGGATTGGTATTTCTGTTGCCAAGAAACTTACTAAAAATGCCCACTTATCTATATTAGGGGTGCAAAGGTAGGGGTAAATAGTTGATTAGTGGATAGGCTGATTGATACAGGTCTATTATTTAATAATATATAATAAAAATT
>CAIMDZ010000115.1 GCA_903839875.1 uncultured Bacteroidota bacterium | reverse complement strand
GGCTGATGTGAGTGAACCAGGTTTCTGCAACATCCACGCCTTTTGCTACCTCTACCGCCTCTGCCAGTGTGTAGTGAGAAACATGGGGCTCGTGCCTGAGCGCGTTTAACACTAATGCCTTGCTGCCATTGGCTTTTGCCAGTTCTTCTGGTGCAACGTAATTGGCATCTGTGATATAAGTAAAGTCCCCAACCCGGAACCCCAATACTTCCATTTGGAAATGTAAGAGCTTTATTGGGGTGAACAAGAGGCCATTAATTTCAAAAGGTTCGCTGGCATTAATGGTATTCATGGTTATCTGTGGAATGCCCGGATAGGTGGTATTGCTGAAAATATAACTGTATTCCCTTCGCAAAGCTTCCTGAGTTTCTTCAGTGGCATATACGGCAACTGGTTTATTACAAATGAAATTGTAAGCACGTATGTCATCGAGACCGGCAATGTGGTCTTTATGCCCGTGCGTGAATATGATCGCGTCCAGCTTCAGCACATTTGCGCGCAGCATCTGTTGCCTGAAATCAGGGCCGCTATCTATTACCACACTTGTACTTGGCGTGTTGATCCAGACAGAGGCGCGCAATCTATTGTCTTTTTTATTTTCTGATGTGCAAACGGGACACCGGCATCCGATCAATGGAATGCCTTGCGATGTACCGGTGCCCAGGAATGTAACTTTCACCTAAATATCCATTTGGGTTTGTACGGTTGGATCGGCGCCAAATGAAGGTTCCGCTTTTAACTGCTTGTACCATTTCAGCATTTCTCCGCTAAGTTCTTCCTCATTTACTTTAATGGTCGGCAATATTTCAATCAAGGCATTAATTCTGCCTTCAATACTGAAAAACTTATTGATCACCACTACGCGTCTTTCTTCAAGGATACAATAACCGCTATTGAAATTTCCTTTTTCATAACGTATTATGTATCGGGCTTCTTCGTAAAGCTCTTCTAATTTTTTTAGTGTGTTTGGCGTATATTTGAAACTCATTATTGTTAATTAAAAATGTTTTTTAGATCCAACCAAAGATTTAGTGCTGTTTATTCGTCTAAATGGTATGGAGCATATCCGTTTTCGATGAATAAAAGTAGAAAATTCGGCGCACTTATACTCATTATAGTTATTTTAACAGCGTTTTCCGGCGCTGTTTTTGCCCAGGATGAAGAGGATGAGGAAGATCATGGCTTATATATAGAACAACCAAAGGTGTTCTACGGCGGCCTGGTAGCAGGGGCTAATTTCGCACAGGTAGATGGTGATTATTTTGCGGGTTATCGTAAGATAGGCGCTAATGTGGGTGGAATTGTTTATACACAATTGGCCAAACATGTAGCCATAAGCCTGGAAATACTTTACTCACAAAAAGGAAGTAAAAGCAACCTTGCCCAGATATCTCCCGGTGATCATAATATTACCATTCTTAAATATGGTATTAGTGCCAACTATGCCGAGATACCGGTAATGATCAACTATTTTGATAAAAGAAAAAGTCATTTTGGTATAGGCGTCTCCTATGGCAGGCTTGTGGGCAGTACTGAAACGGTGCAAACCGTAGATACAAACAATAAAATTGTTAACCTGGATTTTAACTCTGTTTATCCTTTTAAAAAAGATGCTTTCGATTTTCTTGCCGGGGCGGAACTGCATTTGTGGAAGGGATTATTTCTTAACATAAGATTTCAGTATTCCTTGATTCCTATGCGTTCACAAATACCGCCTCCCGCATTTGCCCGTTCTGAGCAATACTCAAACCTGTGGGCGGTGCGGCTTATGTACCTGATCAGATAATAGGACGCCGGGACTAATTCACTTTTGCGATTGCATCAATGGTAATGTCATTGCAAGCATTTGGATCTCCGTCAACATGCCAGTTCAGCTTCACCCTGATCGGAAAAGTTGCTGTTGTAAGGTCTATTCCACTACCTGCCGGTAACGTAAGGAACCTGGCGTTTGCCGTTACACCATCCAGTGCTATCCAATAACCGCCGCTGCATGGAGTCATGGTCATATCCGGGCCTGTAATGGAAGCATTATACTTATAGGTTGTTGTTTTGCTTTTTTTGCAGGCCGGAAAAATAATTGCTATTGCACTTAGTAAAAGAAATAGGCGTTTCATAAGAATTGTTTTTTTGTTACTGCAAGTTACTGAATTTTACTTTTCAAAGCGTATTTTTACTAAATGCATCATTATCCCATAAAATTACCACTGAGAATAGATTGGAGTGAAATGGACCTTTTCGGCCACGTAAATAATGTTGCCTATTTTAAATATATTCAGGCATCCCGTGTTAATTACTGGGAGCAAAGCGCGCTGGATAGCATGTTCAAAGAAAACAAAATAGGGCCAATCCTTCTGTCTGCATCCTGCAAATTCATAAAACCATTACACTATCCGGGAAACATACTTTTGGAAACCGGGATAGAATTCATAAAGAATACCAGTTTTGGCATGCACCACAGAATCCTCAATGAACATAATGAAATAGCCGCAGAAGCGCATGATGTTATTGTTACCTTTGACTTTGATAAAAATGAAAAAGTACTTGTGCCTGATCATTTTCGCAATACAGTAGAAAAGATTGAAGGAAGGAAGTTTACTATTATTCCTTAACCCGGTGTTATTGATAATAAAATAGATTACTTTAGCGCATAAGATAATTTACCCTATTAAATAAGTCTGTCAAAAGGTGGGCGGTAAATAACACCTCCCGTTAGGCTGGGGTAGATCCCTCACCATCAAAAAATTAATACTGTAGCGTTGAACATATGCATATAAGGATAGTACTACCTGCATACAATGAAGAAGAATCATTACCTCCCTTACTTCATAAAATAAATGAAGCATATAACTATTATCACTGGGATGCCAGTGTGTTGGTGGTTAATGACGGTAGTAAGGACAATACCCTTACAGTTGCACAAAATTTCAAGGCAGATATACCGGTTGAAGTTCTGGACATTCAGCCGAACAGCGGCCTTGCCAATGCAATTAATATGGGGATGCGAAAAGCGGTGCAGGGATTGAAGGATACGGATATTGTAGTTACCCTTGATGCTGATGACAGCCAGACCCCGTTTCTTATCCAGCGTATGGCACAACAGGTGGCTGAAGGCAGTGACCTGGTGATTGCATCACGATATCAGCCTGGTGCAAGAATAAAAGGTTTAAAAAAATCGAGGACCTTTTTTAGCTGGGCTGCAGGTTTTCTTTTCAGGGTGCTTGTCGGTTTTGAAGGGATTAGAGATTATACCTGTGGCTTCAGGGCATACAGAGTAGATATGCTGAAGAAAACAATTGCAGTGTATGGTGATAAATTCATAACACAGAAAGGTTTTGGTTGTATGGTCGAGGTATTGCTTAAAGTCGCCGGCCAGAGCGCCACAATGAATGAGGTGCCAATGATACTTCGTTACGACCTGAAACAAGGTGAATCGAAAATGAATGTGAAAAAAACCATGAGACAAACCCTAAAATTATTATTGGATTACAAAACCGGCAAACTAAAACCCTGAATGGTTGCGCCTGATAATTATCCGGAAAAAGGTTTAGGTAAATATTTACCTCTTCTTTTCCTTTTAGCAGCTTGTGTTATCATTATTGTCTTACCGCTCAGAAAAGAAATATGGTATGACGAAACTGTTTCCATATTATGCAGTAAAGGCATCAGCCACGATTCGCCAAACCTTTTTTCTAATTCAGCAGCAATAAATTCAAATGATATCAAACTGCAGAACACAGCAGGAAATGTTTTTGCGGCTACGGTTGTTGATAACGGCAACAGTTTTTTATACAATATCGGTTTGCATTGGTTTACATTATTATTCGGTAATAGTATTGCTGTATATATGCTGTTCTCCAAATTCTGGGCAATAGCCTCGCTGGTGGCTTTCATGGCACTTTGCCGGCTTTTTCTTCGCAACAACCTGTTCCTTACCCTTGCAATCATATTGTTTGCCACAGATGCCGGATTTATTGCCATGAGCCACGAGATACGTGCGTATAGCATGGGTATTTTTTTTGTAACAATGGCAGCTATTTACTTTTATAAGTTTCTATTTGTAAATGAGAAGCCAATGCACCTTTTTTTGCTTGCTTTATTTTCAGTTGCAGCGCTGCTCACGCACTATTTGAGTGTTTACATAATTTTAGTTTTCTTCATTGTGCTCGTTGTCCGGAAAAATAAAGCGATCTTATTCCCGCAAAATTTGCTGGCCGTTGCATTGCCTGTGTGCCTGCTGGTAATATACTTTTATATTTCGTGGTCTGGCGTCAAAACAATGAACATTCAGAGCAATTCGATTCAGGATAAATTTGCAAACATTCACTTCAGCATCGGCAATGCCGTATTTAGCAGCATGAAAATATTCGCGCTCAATTTTAAGGTTTATTTTCCTGTATTCCTGGACAACCGGATATTGTTTTTTGTTTCGTTTGCGTTCGTCCTGGCTTTATATTTCGCCGGTATCAAATCGGCTCGTGATAAGGAGCAGAAAACTAACCTGCACCTGCTGTTTCTTTGTGGTGCATTCGGAAGTTTGTTCCTGCTCGCGTTGAGCATTAAATCGCAGCACTACGTTTCTCTTTCATTCCGTTATAATTCATTTTGCCTTCCGCTCACCAGCCTGTTTATTGCTTACGTTGTTTACCTGATTTTCAGCAATGCAAAAGTGAATATGGTTATTAAAGGAGGGTTGCTGGCAACGATTGTAGTTCCTGTTGGCGCGTACCTTGTTCTGCACACATTACACGAAGACGCAACGGTATGGTACAACCACGTAGCCGTATCAAACGAAATTGTAAAGGAAAATGTAACTGCTGTTGATCTGCCGCGATGGCGCGATGCGTTCCTTATTCAGGCAGTTTTGCCAGGCAGCTATAAAATAGACTATTTTTGTCAGCCGTCTGCTGCGGATTTTACTTTACACAAGTCGTCAGGTGATGTGAAAATTCCTGTGATCAGGCAAGACAAGTAATGCTATTATGAAGAAAGTAATCATTTTTTTTGGCACCCGCCCTGAAGCTATAAAATTGGCTCCGGTAGTTGAGGCATTACAACAGTGCACGCGATTCAATACATTGGTTTGTTCAACCGGCCAGCACAAAGAAATGCTTCAGCAGGTCGTTGACTTTTTTAATATTCCTGTTCACATAAAGCTGGAGGTTATGGAGCCAGACCAGCAACTTGCAGGTCTCACCGCAAAATTATTGGTAAAAATAAATGAAGTTCTGCTACAGGAAAAGCCGGACTTTGTAATTGTGCAAGGCGATACCACTACTACATTTGTTGCCTCTCTTGCAGCTTTTTACAACAGGATTAAGGTGATACATGTGGAAGCGGGGTTAAGAACTAATAATAAGTTTTCTCCTTTCCCTGAAGAGATAAACAGGGTAATTACCGGCAAATTGGCAGATTTTCATTTTCCTCCTACTATACAGTCGCAACAAAATCTTTTAAATGAAGGAGTTGCACCGGACAGGATGGTAGTTACGGGCAATACAGGTATTGATGCGCTTTTCCTTGGCCTTAAGAAAATCGAAAACTCAGTTCCGGAAAACATCAAAGCATTAAAACTGGATGAGCTTACGGATTATGTGCTCGTTACCATGCACCGGAGAGAAAACTTTGGCGAAGGAGTGCGTAATATCTGCATGGCTATCAGACGGATTGCCGAAGAGGCGGATGTACCTGTTATTTACCCTGTTCACCTTAACCCAAATGTAAAGGATTTGGTAGGTGAAATGCTGGGTAACCATCCGCTCATTCATCTTATACCCCCCTGTGCCTATCCTGATTTTTTGTGGCTGATGAATCATTCGAAGCTTATACTTACTGATAGTGGTGGGGTGCAGGAAGAGGCGCCTTCCCTTGGAAAACCTGTACTGCTGCTAAGAGACACTACAGAGCGGCCGGAGGCCCTTGAAGCCGGTACTGTACTTAAAGTAGGCAGTGACACCGAAAAAATTGTAAAAGAAGCAATGACCTTACTTATGGATAAAGACGCTTATCATGCAATGACAATGCGGTCTAATCCTTATGGTGATGGGCATGCATCTGAAAGAATTCTGGAATCTATGATGGCAATGTAATTTTATTTATTTTTTTAATTGTAAAAATCATGAAAACCACAGGAAATACCATTTTAATAACGGGCGGCACTTCCGGTATAGGTCTTGCATTTGCGGCGCAGTTTCTTAAAGAAGGAAACACAGTTATCATATGTGGCCGGAGGGAAGACAGGCTTTTGAAAATAAAGGAAACGCATTCCGGTATCATTACCAGGGTTTGCGATATTGCCGATGAGGTGCAACGAATGGAACTTTGTACCTGGGTTGTGGAAAAATATTCTGAAGTGAATGTCCTCATCAACAATGCCGGTATGCAATTAGCAACTGACCTTACCAAACCGGTTGAAGTGGCCCTGGTGAGGGGTGAGGTGGAAACAAATTTCATTGCTTATGTTCATCTTGCATCTCTGTTTGCCGGACATTTGAAAACTAAAGAGGCTGCGGCAATAATTAATATTTCTTCAGGTCTTGCATTTGCGCCAATTGCATTTATGCCTGTTTATTGTGCCACCAAAGCTGCTGTTCATTCCTATACACTTTCCCTCCGTCATCAGCTGAAAAGCACCTCAGTTAAAGTTTTTGAGATCGCACCACCGTCTGTAGATACTGAATTAGGTTACCAGCACCGCGAAGATAAAACGCAATCACACGGTGGGTTACCGTTAAGTGAATTTCTTGCCGAAGCAATGGATGGGCTAAGAAATGATATTCCTGAGATCGCGGTTGGACAGGCAAAAGGGTTAAGAGCAAAACGTGAAGAGTTGTTTCTTAACATGAATCATTGATATTTCTTACGGAATAGTTGGTAAACTGAGTTAGGATTTATCCCCAAATTGCTGGTTTAATGCCTGAACATAGGACAGGCAGAAGTTTGTTAAGGCTTCCAAAGTCTCAAAAAAAATTTCCTGCTGGTTACACTGCCAGGTTGGATTATAAATAGTTATAAAAAACTGTCTTAGGAACGTTGACAAAATAATTCCTGCGATATGGGGCAGTTGTTTTTCTTATTTTCAAGGCTGGGAAACCGCGGATAGCCGATCTATTTAAGGCTTTTCCCAACTTTCCAAATGGAAAAGAACAAGTCAGACCTTCCTGCCGGCAGGAAGGTTGCAGGAATTATTTTGTCATCGTTCCTTACCTGATCATGAGGGGCAGAGGGAAAACAATAAACAATGAAGCAAAAACAAGTAAGAAGTGTTATAGCAGGTGTTGTTGGCATTCTTTTGGCGCTGGTTATAGTAGTCAAAATCAGCATCAATATAAAAAAGGAATTTACCGGACGTTCTGATAAACACAAGACCGAAGAGGCTGAAGCAAACCGGGCGGATACTACATTAGGCGATACACCTCATGATTATGAAATTGATATGGTGCGTGTGGAAGGCGGTAAGTTTTATATGGGTGATTTTAACGGGAACCGGGATGAGCAGCCTAAACACGCGGTGATTGTAAAAAGTTTCTTTATCGGTAAGTATGAGGTTACCCAAAACCAGTGGAAAGCTATGATGGGAAAAAATCCGTCGAAGTATAAATGTGGTGAATGCCCGGTAGAGAGCGTTAGCTGGGATGATGCGCAATTGTTTATTAATAAACTGAATGATAAAGTTGGCAGTGAGCGATACACACTCCCCACCGAGGCTGAGTGGGAATTTGCGGCAACAGGAGGAAAGAAAAGCAAAGATTATAGATATAGCGGCGGAGATGATCCGGATGAGGTGGGCTGGTATATGAACAACAGTAATGATAACATACATAAAGCGGGAACAAAGCAGCCCAATGAATTGGGCATCTGTGATATGAGCGGGAATGTAAAGGAATGGTGCAGTGACTGGTATGATGATTATCACAGTGGTCTGCAACGAGACCCTGCCGGCCCTGCCACAGGTGATTTCCGTGTTATCCGTGGAGGTGGAATGACGGATACTAATGTTGATTGCAGTTCCAGGTACCGTTCATGTGGTTATCCTCAATACGGGTTCCCCAATGTGGGGTTTAGGGTAGTGGCAAGGTGAGAGCGGGTGCGGGGAGCGAAGAGCGAAGAGCCAGGAGTTACGATCAGGGCTGTTGCATTCTATAATAAACGGATAGAAAAACCTGGATGTAATACAATAGGCTGAGAAAAAAGCTGAGTTATACAGGTATGCTAACTGGCTTATTCTGGCGTAATCCCCCTTTAGCGTTGCTCATAAATCATTATTAATTATAAAAAAATAATCATATTAAGAGTGCATCTGCTACATGAAATGTGTAAGATAATGAGTATATCAAATAAGTGATTTGCGGGCCTAAATAAGCAACGGGTACAATAAAATGAATGTAAATAGCGCTTTGCTGCCTGCCCGCCATCGGCGGTGGTGAAACTCTTTTGCAGCTCCAAAAACAGCATGATGTTTAACCCCACATACCCCGCTGACCAAAATCACCCCCTCTGTGGAAAAATAATACATCATTTCCTTGTTAAAGTATTATTTTTGCACCCTGTTTTTAATTATTTCATAAAAAGATAACTTATGCAGGAATTTGGAAAGAAGAATCCGTCAGTAAACCTTGCTGACCTGGGTATTAATGTGGGAATAGCACATTGGAATGCCTCCCCTGAAGAATTAGTGAATAAGACTTTGGAACTGGGCCAGGGTGTACTTAATGATACCGGCGCCCTTTGCGTAGATACCGGAAAATTTACCGGCAGGTCGCCAAAGGACAAGTTTACGGTAAAGGATGCAATTACACAGGATAGCGTGGACTGGGGTGATGTGAATATCCCCATGTCTCCGGAAACTTTTGATAAATTGTACACTAAGGTTTGCGCTTATTTTGATGGTAAGGAAGTTTGGGTACGTGATTCTTATGCTTGCGCCGATCCCGCTTATCGCCTCAATATCCTTGTTGTGAATGACGCCCCATGGGGAAGCTTGTTTTGCAACAATCTGTTCCTTCGCCCTACTACCGATGAAATAGCAACACAAAAACACGACTGGCTGATTCTGCAGGCTCCAAGTTTCCTCGCTGACCCGGCTACAGACGGTACCCGCCAGGGCAATTTCACCATAGTAAACTTTACAAGAAAGATAATACTTATCGGCGGATCTGCTTATACAGGTGAAATGAAGAAAGGCATCTTTGGCGTCCTGAATTTTATTCTCCCACACAATCATAATGTACTGAGCATGCACTGCTCTGCCAACGAAGGCAAAGACGGTGATGTAGCTCTTTTCTTCGGGCTGAGTGGTACCGGAAAGACTACCCTGAGCGCAGACCCTGAGCGTGCCCTTATAGGAGATGATGAGCATGGCTGGGCCGATAAATCGGTATTCAACTTTGAAGGTGGCTGCTATGCAAAATGTATAGACCTGAGCGCTGAAAAAGAACCCCAGATATTCGCTGCTATTAAGCCCGGAGCGCTCCTTGAAAATACAAGGTTCATAGCTGGTACCAATACGGTGGATTACTCGGATGCAAGTGTTACGGAAAACACACGCGCTGCCTATCCTATTGATTTTATCTCGAATGCCAAGGAGCCATCCTACGGTGGCACCCCACAGAATATTTTCTTCCTCACCTGTGATGCTTTTGGCATATTGCCCCCAATATCAAAACTCACCAAAGCGCAGGCTATGTACCACTTCATCAGTGGTTATACAGCTAAGGTAGCGGGCACTGAAGTGGGCGTAACAGAGCCTCAGACAACCTTCTCGGCTTGTTTCGGGCGTGTGTTCCTCCCACTGCACCCGGCACGTTATGCCGAGTTGCTGGGTAAAAAACTGGAAGCAGACCCCCACATTCACGTATGGCTCATTAACACAGGCTGGAGCGGTGGCGCCTATGGCACCGGCAGCCGCATGAAGCTGGCCTACACCCGCTCTATGATCACAGCAGCAATGACCGGTCAGCTTGATAAAGTGGAATATACCGCGCACCCGACTTTTGGTATAATGATGCCAAACGAAGTACCGAATGTGCCTTCCGTTATTCTTAGTCCACGCGGCACATGGGCAGATAAAGAAGCCTATGATAAAAAGGCAAACGAACTTGCACAGTTATTCGTGAAAAACTTTGCCAAATACGCCGACCAGGCCAACGACGAAATCAAGTCTGCAGCGCCGGTGGTAATGGTGAGTGCATAATAAATGATAGTATTGAATGATAACAGCCGCTCCGCACAGGGCGGCTGTTTTGTTTGCATGTCTTTACATTATTAAACTTGACAAGGGTAAAATAGTGAAATGACTTGATGAAGACAAATAGATAACTGTCATTGGCAGCCGTGTCGAACCATGATTGCTGAGCCTATATTCTTAGTATGATCAAAGAACTGAAACCATTATTTTTACCGTTGGGGGCTATAAACACAGGCACTGACAAGGCAGACGGACGAAGATGTGCTGCTCATGAATTTGACGGCGTAAGCCCACTGGTCGCAAGCGTCCTGCTTCGTCCTTGAATACCGAAGCGCTCCCGATATACCGATATGCAATTTGTTCATTTTCATTGTCAGCGCGTTTTGCTTTCTTCCTGTGTTATAAATGTTTTCGCGGCTTTTTCCTTTTCCTGTATAGATTGCTTATCTGTTTCAATTTCCACTTGCTTGGTAGTAACGGCGTACTCGCTTGGAAGTATTTCCGATCCATATTTTACGGCATAAGATTTTGTAAACTCCGCACCTAAATAAAGGATCAGGGACGAATAATAGACCCATACAATAAGAATAAGCACAGAACCGGCAGCGCCAAACGCAGTAGTTATATTGCTTTTGGCGATATAATAAGAAATAGCAAACTTACCGAGCATAAAAAGAACAGCAGTAAGCAATGAGCCGATAATTACATCTTTCCATTTAATCTTTGCATCGGGCAAAACTTTAAAAATTACTGCGAAAATGAGCGTGATAATCACTAAAGTGGCAACCAGGTTCAGTACATAAAAAACACCCAGTATCATACCGGGAAACTGCGCCTGTAATTTGTGTCCCATACCATCAATTAGGGCGCTGATGGTTAGCGACACTAAGAGTAAAAACCCAAAACTCACAATTACAGAGAATGAGAGGAACCTGTTCTGGATCATTTTCAACCAGTTCTTTTTGGGCTTTGGCTTTATACCCCATATATCATTTATGGAATCCTGTATTTCGCTAAAAACAGATGTGGCGCCGAGAAACAATACTATTGAGCCAATTGTAATTGCTATGGTATTTTTCCCGCTAATAGCGGCATTTTTAATGATCTCCTGTAGCTCTATAGCAGCATTGCGGCCAAGAAACTGTACAAGCTCATTGTACATTTTCCCTGCTACAGCGTCATGTCCAAAGAAAATGCCGCATACAGCAATAATAACGATCAATAAAGGCCCGATTGAAAACAAGGTAGAATACGCCAGAGAACCACTGAGTTTGGTTACTTTATCATCCGAAAATCCACTAAAAGTATTTTTTAGTATTTCCAGAACGTCTTTCATTAACAGCTTAATCTTCATTGTTCCCGGGTTGATGAATAAAACAATAAATTATCATGGCTTATTCATAAAGTATCTGGCAATTGCAAATAAGGCAGTAGCCGGAATAGCTCCCAACCTTATTTGATAAGACTGCCTGGTAGGTTAATTTACCGTGCCTCTTCTCAAAATGCCAAATAAAAGCGATATGATAGCCAGTACCAATAATATATGTATTATTGAACCTGCGCTGTAAACAAATGCGCCTAATACCCATCCTATAATCAGGATAACTGCGATGATATACAATAGTGATCTCATAAAACAGTTTTTAATTTTTATTAACTATTGTAAAAAATGTGCCACCGGAGTAAATAGTTGCTATATAGATTAATCATTAATCACCCCACTGGACGAAGCGTGCAGCTCCCACTGGTCTAAGCGTTCGTTATACACGTTCTTTAGTCCTGAAAAGTCAAGCACATAGGTGTCGCGGAAGACCAGATCGGGAGTAAGTATGTTATTATCACGCAGCCCTTTCAATTCCTGCATTATCAACGCTTCCGGTTTTTTGCTGATAGCGGTACGTTCATACAACATACTGTCAATCTTATAGCGTAGGGTGCGCACGCTCCATTTCTCTATCCTGCACATCTCTGTGTAAAATTGTTTTCAAAGCTCATCTTTCAGGTAAATTATCTCTTTTATATGGGACCAACTCAATTGTCCCGACAGTGTAGAGATAATCTCAAAATCCGGAAAAGTCTCTACAGTGTAGAGACAATGCCGGAGATTCTTTTCGCTCCAACCCCTTCCATATTTTTCCGTCAATTGTCGTGACAGTGCTACGACAATTTGTTTTCCATATCCGGCGCGCTAAAACGAACTCAGCTTTCATTTTGCACCCGCTCCGGCAACTGCTGCTTAAACAACAGTATAAATACCGTAAACACAAACACCCCCATCTGCACCTCCAGCCCGGTATCAATCACCAGGTAGAACATCAGTATCAGCCATACCGTAAACATAAAAAAACTCTCCCTGTTTTTACGCAGCCATGCCAGCGGCATAAAAGCCCAAATAGCAAAAATGAGCATCGCCGGGATACCTGAACAAAGAGCTACAATCAGGAACTGGTTGTGTGGTATCAGCCTGTTTTCTTCCACCACTTCGGGGTGCCATCGGTCATAGCCCTTCTTCATTTCCAACATCATATCACCCGCACCTACGCCGCTGAACGGATGCTCTTTGATCAGTTTCCAACCAATGGTTTGCGACCATATCCTGCCTATATCTCCGTAGTTACCTGTCCTGTCCTTTGCCTCTGCCATCACAAAGGAATAATATATATAGGCTGCCCGGTCGCGGAAGGTAGGTATGTACTTCATAGCAAACACTATGAACAGGGGAATGGTCACCAGTACAATCAGGCCAATGATCTTTCGCTTGCTGAATGCCAGGTAAAACCCCCACAACGCCAGGAACAGGTAGAACGATATGATACCGCTCTTGGCGGCCAATATGTGTATGAACAGCACCAGTATGGTCATAAGTATACCTGTTATCCATTTTACGGCAGTTGACTGCAGCCAGGGCCAGCAATACACACACCAGACTATATACAGCGTAATAGCCAGGCTAAAACAGATGTGATCGTTGCGGCTGGGGGTAGGCAGCAGGTGCGAAATGCGGTACCCGAACAGGTACTTGTCGGGCTCGCGGATCAGGAACGAAAGACTGTAGCCCGCCCCTGCCAGGAAAAACAATCCCGCTGCCACCGTAAAGATCTGCATCTGCCGGGTGGTAAAGCGTGGGGTAAAGCCAAATGCAAGCGGAAGTATCAGGAATGGCAGTTTCACCTGCAGCCCTATACTCCAGTATTCTTTATCAGCGCTCCAGAACCAGGTGAGTGCGTAGAAAGCAACCCAGGCCACCCCCGCTATCCAGTAGGTATTCCGGAACCACCTGCTGGGGTGAATACCCCATAGCCCGTTTACCCCATAGAGTATCATGGAAATGGACAACAGGGCCGGAGCACACAGGAAACCGGTGAACATGCCCAATATGCAGATTAAAGCAATATTTGATTTGTCAAACAACTTATTGTTATGGAAAAAATTACTTTTGCTCAATAGTTTATTACTTGTTCAATAAAACGGACAAAAACATAATTTAGTGCGAAACGATCTGAAACAATTGCATAAAGAGGTTAAAGAAGGAAATTTTCCCGCTTTGGCGAGAGGCATAACCATTGTGGAAAATGAGCTCAATGGTTATGAATCCCTCCTACTGAAACTCAATGAGAACCGCCGTGCACGTGTTATTGGCATCACAGGTCCACCGGGGGCAGGCAAAAGTACGGTGGTAAATGCATTGCTGCGTCATTGGCTGAAAGAAAACAAAAAAATTGCCGTGCTTGCGGTTGATCCCTCTTCTCCTTTCAACTATGGAGCGCTGCTTGGCGACAGGATAAGGATGAGCGAATTTTATTCCAACCCAAATATTTTCATACGTTCCCTGGCTACAAGAGGAGCCCTCGGTGGACTGAATGCCAGGATCATAGAGATCACTGACCTCGTAAAAGAGGCCCCATTCGACCTGGTGCTGGTAGAGACGGTAGGCGTGGGGCAAAGCGAGGTGGAAATAGCAGGACTTGCAGATTGCACGGTAGTGACCCTTGTACCCGAGGCCGGTGATGAGGTGCAAACACTTAAGGCAGGCATAATGGAAATTGCCAATATTTTTGTTGTCAACAAAGCCGACCATGCAGATGCAGAGGGGCTTTACCGAAATCTGCGAATGTTGGTGCATGAAAAGGCTCATTCAGGAAGTAAGACCGGGGAAGAAGAAATACCGGTATTAAAAACCGTAGCCACCGACGGAACAGGGATACCTGAACTGGCTGCATCTGTTACGCATTATCTTGATAAACAAAAGGACCTGCCTGCAAAACGGCTTCACCTGCTCGCCGACAAATGCTGGCAACTCATTCAGGCCGCGCGGATGAAGGATATTGATAAGCACAAACTGCTGGCAGACCTCGAAGTGGCTTTAAGGACAGACGATTTTAATTTATATGCATTCACAAAACAATTTTTAGATAAAACCGTTACAGGATAATACTATAGCCATTGAGCATGTTGTCTTCTTTACCGCCTTACCTTCTTTCCGTCTTAGCCGTTCTGTTATCATCTATAGTCAGTATGTATGCTATACGGAAAACTATTTTTATCACAAAAAGGATGAAAATATATGATGTGCCGGACAAAATAAGGAAGATACATGGCGCCGGCATTCCCAGCCTGGGCGGTATTGGCATATTCACAGGCTACCTCATCATTGCGGTTTTTTTCTGGCCGGGGCACTACTTTTTTATGCCAGCCATTATATCCTCATCCGTGCTGCTGGTCTTTACCGGTATATACGACGACCTGGTTAACATGAAGCCCTCCCAAAAACTGATCGCCCAGCTTGCTGCCTCCTTCATCACTGTTCATTTTACCGATTTCAGGATGGAGCCGGTTTTTACTGCCTTTGGAATTGGCGCTATTCCTTACTGGCCGGATGTTATTATTACCACAATTAGCTGCACGTTTTTTATCAATGTGTTTAACTTCATTGACGGGATAGACGGGCTGGCTTGCACAATGGCAATACTTTACCTTGGCATACTCGGCTGCCTCTTTGCCTTCTCGGAACATCAGGGATTAGCGGGAATTACATTTGCATTACTGGGGGCCACCGGGGGGCTCTTGTATTATAATGCACCGCCTGCAAAAATATACATGGGTGATACAGGATCCATGTTCCTGGGGTTTACTATTTTCAACTTCTCCCTTCTGTTCATCAAATGGTGCAACACCAATGAAATAAATATCAATAAAATCCCCTTGCATGGTACCACGCAAGCGGTAATATTGGTAATGGCCATGCTGTTCATTCCCATATTCGACGGACTAAGAGTATTCATACTCCGTGTCTCAAAAGGCATCTCCCCCCTCAAAGCCGACCGCGCACACCTGCACTACTACCTGCTCGACGCGGGATTCACACATACACAGTCAGTTGCAATAATAGCAGGGACCAATGTGGTGTTCATCGCGCTTGCATGGGTGATGCAGGATGTGCATCCCATGGTGGTATTGTTATCCATTACAGCGTTGGCATTGCTGGAGCTTGGCGTGATCTACCGGTTGCGGCAAAGAAAAATGACTATAGGTCATTAGTCTGTTGACAAAACTTTCTCAATAGCAGCAATCAGTTCAGCCGCAGGCAGTAATAATTCGAGCACATCTTGTTCTTCGTAGTCAACCTCAACCTCATAGTCGGCATCCTGTCTCATTTCGAAAAGAGTGGAATACAATTCGCCAAATCCAGATTTAATAATTCCTGTCCTGATAAAATGCAGTCCAAACAATCTTATCACACCGTTATGCGTCTTTGTATCCAGACTATTTTTGTGAAGTAAAGCTGTTATTGCATAAAAACATGCATAATAAAGCCTGTTTACCGCCATATTTCACAATTTGGCATATTTACATCTTGGAGCGTTTTGTTCGCATCTTCCAACATTTTGTTTATATACCTCAATTTGTCGGGATTCATAGCGACCGGCCCTCTCTTAGTACATTATGGTAAAAAGGTGTGATTCTCTGAGTCGTTTCCCATCGTTTTTTCGAGCATATTCTTGGGCTGATGCGAATATCCACGTCAAGCTCTATGTGGTACAATGGGTCACCTACTTTACGTCTGTCAGCATAAGTAATCTTGTCCTTATCCAGCAGCACCAGAATATCAATGTCGGAATCCTTTTTATTATCCCCGCGTGCATAAGAGCCGTATAGTATCAGCGTCGCATCGGGATAGCTGGCGAGCACCGATTTTTTTATTTGCTGCAATATCTGGTCTGTGGACTGCACTATACAAAGTTATTGATTTTATTATTAATATAGTCTGCCTGATTTTATTACCGATATTAATAAACAATTTACTCCTCCCCTCACTCCGTCTTACTCACCCCGCCCTCATACCTGGAAATGTAAATGTGGATGTTCTCATTGTATAAGATATGGCCTTCCCGGTCGCGGCGGGGCCTGATCTCAAATTTCGTAAACGGCGCTGTGGAATTATCGCGGTACATAGGGTTAAAGATGGTGCCATATTGTTTCAGCAGGTTGGCATACCAGAACATAGTCTCGAAGCCGCGGTAAACAAACTCTGTGGCCTTGCCGCCATAATTACGTTTGTAGGTACTCATAACATATTTGCCCATCGGGCTTGCAGCGTCAATGTTGAACGGTTCGGTCACATTTACGGTAAGGTTAGGGAATGCGGTCTCTTTGTGCAGGTCGCTGATGGCGCCCCATGATGGCATGCCATACACTTCGAAATGAGTAGAAGGAAAATCCTGCGGGAGTTTTTTGAGCAGGCTGTCTGCTGCAGCCGCGTCGAGCAGGGATATTATTACCACATTTGGTTTGGCGCTGTCGAATACCAGGCTCAGGCTAGCCTTGTCTGGCAAAATGTTGCATTGCAGTTGCCTGAATTGTACCGAAACATCAGGGTCTTCGGTAAGATATTTGAAAGCATGTTCATCCGGTTCTGAAACATTCCGGTAAAGCAATGATATCTTCATGCCGGGAAATTTTTTTGTCACATCGTCCAGTATCCATTCACAATGAGTTTTCAGCGAGGGCTGAATAAGGGTAAAATACTTATTGCTCCTTACACCGCCATCAGAAGGGGATAGTGTGGAAATAAAATTGATCTTTCGGTTCTTTGCATAGTTTGCAATGACCGGGACATCATGTGATGGGATAGCTCCGATAATAAGATCAGCAGAATCGAGCATACCCTTGCCTACCAATGCATCCGCCGACTCGGCGGCAGATGAAATATCATGCACATAGATATCAATACTGAAACCTGCTTTTTTTAAACTATCGGCGGCAAGTGTAAGGCCTTCGTAAAACGATATGCCCGGTAGCGCTTTCTCAGGTATTTTATCGGTAGCTGCGCCTTGCTTCACCAGTTCATCAAGGTACATGGATGCAAGCACATCAATCCGGTAACGCGTTTTTGTGGTAGCTGGCGGATACTTGAAGCCGGTGAGTTTTTTGACAGCTGCGGGAGGCGGCACAAGAGTTTGCTCAGGTGCCTGCTGTTGTTTTTTTCTTTCCTGTTTCTGCTTTTTTCTTTCCAGCCTTTTTTTCTTTCGTTCCTCCTTCCTGCTATGATACGCTGTGCCTTGTTCCCCATCAGCATTAGTATCGCCCGTATGTTTGCGGTGGTGTTTCTTATGCTTCTTCTTCGGATCATCAGCATGTACACTGCCTGCGTATCCAACTGCAAACAAAGCCATAAAAAGGAACAGTACTATTCTGCGCTTATTCATAATAACGAGTCAAATATAAAATACGGTGGGCATATTTGCATGCTTTTTTGCAGGGCATTTCAGAAAAACGCGGAAATAAAAGTCGCATCCCGGTATCCCGACAGGCAGGTTTATATGAAAACAATTTGCGCATGGTAACACCTCCCTCTCCATTGGAAGTCTATCCCGATCCTTCATCGGGAAGGGTAGGGGAGAGGTCTTCCCTACAGTCTTGTTACTTTCCTTGTTACCCTGATGCCGGTATTGTCGGTAATTACCACCATATAGTTGCCGGGCGCTACTGCGCGGATATCAGCCGCAAATGTATTTGCATTTACCTCCCATTCCCTCACCTGTCGGCCCATCTCATCCGTTATCACTATTTTGTGCCATGGGCTGTTCCCGAATCTGAAATTCAGGACCGTGGTCGCCGGGTTGGGGTAAATGACAATACTTTCCGGATCGGTCACAAGCGGCACGCCTGCCAGACCGGGAATGTAATTCAATATCCGTACCAGGTACAACTCATTAACGGTGGAGCTTGTCACGTTCCAGGTATCCCAGCCAATACTGGTCAGAAACTGCCCGGAACCTACCAGCGACCCCGTTGTACGGTCCATATCCAGCCGGCCAGCTGCCACATAGCCAATCAAATCATTGCCGGAACCGGAACCAACGCTGCTTTTTATCCAGATAGCGTTGCCCGTTGCGTTATCGAACTTACCAATAAACGAGCTCGCACCTGCCGTATAAGGAACCGCCATTCCGCCAATGGTATCGGTACCATATTTCAGCCCGCATACATAAGGGTTGTTTTGCGGGTCAACCACTATCCCGCTTACTTTTTCCAGAACTCTCCCAAAGTAATTGATCCATATCACTCCTCCGGTGTCGTTGAATTTTCCGAAATATCCCTGTTGATCTGTAGGTGAAGAAGTGGTTGTCAGGAGCAAACTGCCGCCAACATAAAAGTTGCCCAGCTTATCGGGCCTTATGGCGTTGCCTGCGTCAAATTCGCCGGTAGTAGTGGTTATAAAATAGGTGCCGCCCATGGTCTTAAATACAGTAGCTACGCCTAATGAGTCGAACTTTGCATAGAAAGCATCATCGCCGCCGGGTGCCGTTCGTGTTAGTGTACCCCATGTCATGTCGGAGCTTAGTTTGCCTGTAGCATATATCTTGCCTGCGGCATCAGTAGCCAGGTCATTCACCTTACACAAGCCCATTGATGCGCCCATCTTCATCCATTTCAGTGTGCCTGATGTGTTGAATTTGGCTATATACACATTGTAGTAGGGGTTGCTGAGCGTTGTACTGCCTATGGTTACATCGTTATGAAGCGTACCGCCCATGATTATGTTATCCCATGCGTCAACGGTTATTGCATAGCTCTCCACCTGGCTGCTGCTGGTAATCTGTTTGGCCCAAACAAAGTTGCCGTTCGGGTCGTACTTGGCCAGGAATGAATTACTGATAGCGCCCGGTGCATTCTTCACAAGCGAATCGGTGGGGGTAAAATAGATGGATGTACCCTTGAAAAATCCGGTTACATAGATATTATTGGCCTGGTCCACGGCTGCCTTGCCGCCGCAGTCGAAGCCAGTGCCTCCAAAACTTTTGGCCCAGAGCACATTTCCGCTGCTGTCGTACTTGGCAAGGTAGCCTTCAAAACTGCCCGTTGTGCGCAGCGTTATGGCGCCAAACATAGCCGTGTCCTCAAACACACCGGACGAAATGACATTATGCGAATGGTCTATTACCAGGCCGAAACCTTCGACATTGCTATTCACGTCGCCGGCTTTTTTGAGCCAGCTTACGGTCTGGGCATCAGACAGGAAAGGGGCCAGCAGCAGGGCGAAAACAAAAGATTTGAAGATATGCGCAAAGCGTGGATTGGGGCGTAAAGTACGGGACATTTGAGGTGTTTTTTGAGTGTGCATTTAATAAGACGGGTAAAAATAGGATTTTGGCAGGGTTGTGGAGGAAATAATTTTGTATCGCCTTTTATCAGCAGCCATAGCTTTTTAGTGACATCTTGGCCGAAGTTCACAGAACGAAGGAGGCGGCGGATTAAGTAGTACTATATAACTCTTCCAAAACATTGAAAATACCACCGGCTAACCATAAATAGTACCTGCTCTGATGAAGTTCAGATGGGGTACTGATGGTCATCATTCAGTCACCCGGTGTCTCACAATAGTTTTGCGGAATAATTAATTCACGTTCATTAAAACAAAGGAGGTAACTATGAAAACTAATATTTTATCTGAAAAAAGTCAACTACCGGGCGTTTCACAGCTACGCAGGGTTTGTGACCAGCATTTAAGAACAGCAGGATTGATCATGCTGTTTCTGTTTTTTATGGTGTCAAAGGGTTTCGGAGCAACGACCGTATCATTATCTACTCCGGCGCCGCTTGGTACCGCCAGCATGTGTCCCGGCACACTGCAGCAACCTATCTATTCCTTTACCCTTATCGCAACCGGTATTTTCCCCAACACTACCCTTACCGGCATCAGTTTTAACCAGTCGGGTACTGCAACCAGCGGAGACATTATCATGTACCAGCTATGGTCGGGCACTCCGGGTGGCACACTCGTAGCCAGCAGCACCACTACTTCGTTCACTGGTTTAAGTACCGTGTACAGCGGTTTATTTGGCACAACTATTAACTACTACATTACTGCGGATATTGCGCCAAACGCAACTGCCGGGCATACGATCATTGTTGACGCGATGACCACTGCCAGTTTCACCACCAGTTCAGGGTTCAGAACCACTTTCGGAACAATTGCAGACGGGGCACCACAAACAGTACTGCTGGCGCCTGCAGCAATTACCGGCGCAGATAATGTCTGTGTGGCTTCAACCACTACCTTGCACAATACTGCAGGCAGCGGCACATGGACCAGCAGCGCCACATCTCTGGCCACAGTTGATCCTGCAAGCGGGTTTGTTACTGGAGTTTCAGACGGATCGCTGGTAATCACTTACCAGCTTGCAACAGGTTGTTATACAACCAGGCCTCAGGTCATTAACCCTTTACCTGTATTATATAGTGTTACCGGTGGCGGCGCTTATTGTGCCGGCGGCACAGGTGTGCATGTTGGCCTCAGCGGATCGCAGACAGGCGTTTATTACCAGTTGTATACAGGGGTAGTTCCAACCGGAGACCCTGAAGGCACAGGTTTTGCACTTGATTTCGGATTGCAGACTGCAGCAGGCGGCTATTCTGTAATTGCTGCCAGCACTACTACATCCTGCACAAGGAATATGGCAGGCGCTGCGCCGGTATATATCAATCCACTGCCGGCCTCCTACCTCGTTACAGGAGGTGGCTCCTATTGCGTCGGCGGCACGGGTTTCCATGTAGGCCTCGGCAATTCCGCCACGGGTATCAACTACAGGTTGTACAGAGATGGAATAGCTATTGGCTCATCTACACCCGGCCTCGGCACTGCACTTGATTTCGGCACGTACACAACTCCAGGAAATTATACGGTAATGGCTACAGACGCTGCAACCTCATGCACCGGCAATATGTCTGGCAGCGCAGTCATAAATGTTAACCCGTTACCCAACAACTACTTTGTATTGGGCGGTGGCGAATTTTGTGCAGGCGATGCAGGTGTGCATGTTCGTTTGTCATGGTCACAGACAGGCGTTATCTATATATTGTACAATGGCACATCAACAGTTGGTACCCCTGTTGCAGGAACAGGTTTCTTACTTGACCTGGGTTTGCAGACAGCCCCCGGTACTTATACTGTGGAAGCTATTAATGCTACAACCTATTGCAGCCGCATGATGTCGGGCAGCGCTGCTGTGGTAGTAAACCCGTTACCAGATGTTCAGGCAGTAACAGGCGGTGGCAGTTATTGTGATGAAGGCGCAGGCGTGCATGTAGGCCTGGCATCTTCGCAAACCGGCATCATGTATATGCTCTATAATGGTACTACGCTTACAGGTACACCCGCAACCGGCAGTGGCTCGGCAGTTGATTTCGGATTGCAGACACAAGCTGGCGCCTATACTGTTATTGCAGTAAATTCTGCTACCACCTGTATGAATAATATGGCTGGCTCAGCCAATGTTATAGTAAATCCTTTGCCGCTGGTATTTACCATGTCTGGTGGCGGCAATTATTGCTCAGGTGGCATAGGTGTACACTTAGGCCTTATCTCGTCACAGACCGGTGTTAACTACCAGCTATATAATGGTGGTGTTGCTGTAGGCAGCCCTGTTACAGGCACCGGAAGTGCGCTCGACCTGGGATTGCAGACACTGGCAGGCATCTACACTACCGTAGCAATTAATAGCGCTACCATGTGTGCCAAAAATATGGCAGGCAGTGCAGCAGTAATTGTTAACCCATTACCGGGAGTACACAATGTTACCGGAGGTGGCTACTATTGTACCACATTCCCGGTAGGAGTTACCATATCTGAAGGCGAAGCAGGCACTACTGCAATACATGTTGGCCTTGACGGTTCAGATCCCGGTATGATATACCTGTTGTATAATGGTACATCAACCGTTGGCAGTCCTAAGGCAGGTACAGGCAGTGCACTCGACTTTGGCGTGCTGTATACCGCAGGTACTTATACCGTAGTGGCTATGAATTCAGTAACCCTTTGCACACAGGTTATGGCCGGCAGCGCAGTGATCACTATTAATCCGGTTGTTACCCCCGGTGTACATATTGTTCCTGCACTGGGTGATACGGTATGTCTTGCAACTCCTGTATTATTCAACACCGTTTATACAAACGCCGGCCCCTCACCGTACTTTGTGTGGAAAATAAACGGAACGGTAGTTGGCTCTTCAGCCGAGACCTACGTATGTATTCCTTTAAACGGCGATGTGGTTAGCGTTACCATGACCAGCAGCGCATTATGTGCTGCTCCGCTTATTGCCGGTAATTCGGTAACTATGAACGTAATACCACCGGTAGTTCCTGATGTAACCATCCATGCAAATCCGGGCACAACTATAGGCCTGGGCGAAGCAGTAACATTCACAGCCGAAGTTACTTATGGCGGAACCGCGCCTGTATTCGAATGGTACTTAAATAATGTTCCGGTTGCGGGAGCAACATCTGCCGTACAAACTTTCGCTACGCTCTCCAATAACGATGTGGTAAAATGCCTGGTTACGCGCAATGATGCATGTACGCTGAGTTCATATAGCTCAGTGGTAATAACCGTTACCAATGTAGGTATTCGCCCTGTTACAGCAGGCGGCAATATTACCGTTATACCAAACCCATCCAACGGTACATTTACGCTTACCGGTACTTTGGGAAATACAGAGAATACAGATGTAGCTCTTCTTATAACAGACATGACCGGAAGAGTTGTTTACCGGCAAAAGATAGTAGCTGAGAACGGAAAGATAAATGAACAGATAAACCTGGCTGATGCAGCTAGCGGAATGTATATTCTGAACTTGAATTCAGCCAATGAAAACAAGGTAATGCATGTGGTGATAGAATAACAGTAGCTGTGTTTTTTGATGAACGAGCCGGTGAAAACACCGGCTCGTTCTTTACCATAGCCCGGCAATGATGAAAACTGACTGGAGTTTATGCCGTCACTACATCCGCCGCGGCCTATATTGGTTTAAGTCTTCCAGACTTAAAT
>CAIMDZ010000114.1 GCA_903839875.1 uncultured Bacteroidota bacterium | reverse complement strand
GAAACAAGCGAATCATGGATCGCCTCCATTGTGCTGGTACTTAACCTGGTCAAATTGGCCGGGCAAGTGCCTTTTTATCTAGTAAAACGAATTTATATATATTATACTTATATGCAAAAATTAACGTGACTTAACCAGCAGTCCCTAAGTACCTGAAATTAGATGATTTATGGGCTTTTTGCTCCGCTAAACAGTATCTGGATACTCATATCTCCTGATATGCATACGATGCTAATCCTTTATTCCTTTTATCAATTCTGACACCAACTTTAGCGTTTCTACCTGCTTGTCATCCGCAGCCCTTACTTTGTACATTACACCCATTTGGTCAATATCCGCAGGTGAAAAATTTTGCAGTTTGTTTGTCAAGTTAGTAACAATCGTTTGCTTTAAATTGCCATTCTTATTTAATATTGATTGCATGTTACGACCTAACAATCTTGCCGATGCCACTGAAAATTCTAATTCATCAGTTATGAGGTCGTCATGTTTACCCTCAAATAATTCAGCACCTGCTATTTTATGATAATTTCTCAAAATAAAAAGTAAGTCCTCCCAATCTTTAATTCTACCTGGTTTTTCGCCATAAGCAATGATTTTCATAATACATAGGCCGGGCAAAGTAATCACTTTGTATTTACCATGAATAATAACAGCTTCCTCTGTAACTTCGGTACAGCCATAGACAGATAGTTCCATTCTAGGATTTTCTAATACCACCTCGTCATTTTCCGCAATGCCACCAAAGGGGATCAGATCAATGGTAAATTCACTAAGATAAAATCTGTATGGCATATCCTTATCCCTTTCAAATTTTTCAGTTTCAATTAAATATTCATTCAGATTTTGCCAAGTCCCGCAATCATTAATAAAAACTGAGTAGTCTATATCCCTTGTTTTCCGTCTATCAATATCTAAATGAGTTGTCCATACATCTCTTGACTGTGCGCCAATGAGGTAAAAATCAATATCGAATTTTGTCAATGCTCTTTCAATAGCATTAAATACCGGAGCAAATTCGTCTCTTACTCTATCGAAATTTGTTTGCCAGTAATTCAGCGTAAATTTTTTGCGCTGTTTCCATACATCTGCCATCTCCTGTATTCATTAAATCGGCATAAGCCAATAATGCAGGTACAACATTTTTACCCCCTTCATTTTTATTCCAAAATTTTTCAAATACCTGAATATTTCCTGTATTATCCGGTATTAATCGGTAATTCTTTATTATTTCTGTCCTAGTTTCATTTGTATATATGGTTAGAATTTCTGGTTTCAAATATTTAGTATAAATATCTCCAGCAGCTTCCCCTCCCCAAAAAGTATCTCCATCTTTTAAAGCTATTTCTTTCCACTTTAAGAAATCCTCGTTTTTGACAAACCGGAATGTGCCAACCTTCAATGTTGGTTTCAGCTTGATTTCGTAAGCTTCTATCCACTTGTTGAGCAACTCCCGACTATTGGTTATTTTATACTCATTTTTTGTAAGTGCCAATAAAAATCCATCCTGTTTAAGCCCAGTGATTATTTTATTAATGTTGCCAATTGTAGTGCCTGTATGTTCTGCAATTTGCCTGTAGGTCTGGTTAATATTTTGTTCGTCAATTAAAAAGTGAAAAAGGACTTTCAACCCGGTTTTTGTATATGCCCGATTACCCGTTTGCTTTTCAGCCTCAATTGCTTTAGCCGTATCTATCCAGATAATGTTATTGTCATTTTTCAAAAAAATATTTCCATTCGTTTCCAAGTAAGCCACATTATTTTTTCTAAGTTCTTCTTTTATTTTAGGAAAAATATGCCCTGCGACCAATATGAATGGTTTATATTGATCATTAAGTGTTATTATCCGGTAAAGTTGGTTATTTCTGACTTCTTTCTTTATCTCAGCAATGTATTTTATATTGTGGTTGTTTATGTTCAGTATAACATCACCCTCAGTTCCATTACCTGCATGAGGTTTCCATTTGCCCTTTATTAAGGCATTTTTCTCCAGGTTTTCTAAGGCGATATGTACTAATTCGTTCTTGGTCATGTTTACTAAATATTATAGTTTCCGTTTTCGTAAACAACTAATTTTAGTAAACAAAGGTAATAAATAATATTCAATGATTGAGTTGCCTATAAACAAATCACTTGTCTTTGCGAGAAGGCAAATATCGAACTATTAGGAGAAACTTATTGTAACCCAATCACTTATAGCTATAAAAGCCTGCAAAACGTTAATTATCAATGGTTTGAGGGCTTATTATATTTTAGCCTGCGACTTTTGGGTTATAATTATTTATTAAGTTAGATATTTCGACCTTTCCTGCTACACATCATGGCTACTTGTTATAAGTAGCCATGATTTTTTTAGCGTAATCAACGCTGCAATAAAATGGAACCTTGTAGATCATTCATCTTATGCTATATTTGCAAGGATGATAAAACGAACTGCGCATGCTGAAATTACTGAATTGCTAACCGAATTTCCTGCGGTTGGAGTTTTGGGGCCCCGGCAGGTAGGCAAAACAACACTGGCGCAGGAAATTGCACAAGCTTCTTCAAAAGAATTTCTTTATCTTGATTTGGAAAGTCCGTCTGATCTTTCCCGGATAAGCGAACCCGAGGACTATTTTGAACGTTATAAAGGGAGGTTGATTATTCTCGATGAGATCCAGCGAGTACCAGAATTATTTCCGATCCTACGTGGAATAATAGACCGACGACAGCGTGAAGGGTATCACACTGGGCAGTTCCTCATTCTCGGCTCGGCTTCCCTTGATTTATTGCAGCAATCTTCTGAAACACTTGCCGGTCGTATCGCTTATAAAGAATTGGCTGGATTGACCGCTCTTGAAATTGACCCATATGATCAGGACAAACTATGGCTGCGAGGAGGCTTTCCCCGTAGCTTTCTTGCAAAAGATGATCATGCAGCCATGCGCTGGCGCACCAATTTCATCAGCACATATCTTGAACGTGATGTACCACAACTCGGTTTACGTATTCCTGCTGTTACGCTACGCAGATTATGGATCATGCTCGCGCATAATCAGGGTGGTCAGCTCAATGTCGCACAATTGGGAGCAAATCTTGACGTTTCAGCATCAACTGCGAAGCGATATATAGAGTTGCTGGAAGATTTACTGCTTGTCCACGCCCTACGCCCATGGTCCGGCAACATTGGAAAACGCCTTGTAAAAACTCCCAAGGTCTATATACGCGATAGTGGACTTACTCATGCGTTGTTGAACCTTACGACACTTGATGATGTGTTTGGCCACCCTGTAGTTGGAGCAAGCTGGGAGGGTTTTGTCGTTGAAAATTTGCTTTCCTGTTTACGAACTGGAGCGTCTTGTTGGTTTTATCGTACATCTGCGGGTGCAGAAATTGACCTGGTTATAGAACAAGGGCCACGAAAGACCTATGCTATCGAGATTAAACGATCTCTTGCTCCCACTGTATCCAAAGGGTTTCATTTGGGATGTGAAGACATTGGCGCTACGCGGCGCTTTATTGTCTATCCCGGAAAAGAGGCTTATGCAGTGAAACCCAATGTTAGTGCGCTGCCTCTTACGGAAATGATGAATGAACTTAAATCGCTACACTGATTTCTCAAATTTTGTTCAAGACTGGACTGCAACCTGATGCCACCTTCAATATTGATATTCCAATTCAACATAATTGTATTGGAATTGTTTACCAGTAAGGCAAATTTTTTCAAAATGAAGCACAAATACTTTTTCGATATTTTCCGGAATATTTTGGAGTATTCCAGTCTTAAGTGCTGAAATTTGAATAAAATCCAGGAAATAAAAAACTACCTAATTTAAGGTACTTTATATGTGAAAGTGGTTTTATTGAATTTGATTCCAATATTACACTGAGCGATTGGAAATTGTTATTGTGACATTGGTGGTGGCATAATGTTATAGATGATATAAAAACAAACTTGCACAATGAAAATACGCCTGTTTAAAAAATATTTTTATTTCATTGCGATATATCTCCTTTTATGCCCACTTCCGGTTTTCGCCTATTCTGTGCTCACACATGAAGCAATAATTGATGCGACATGGGATAAATCAATTCAGCCCTTACTTCTTGAAAAATTTCCTGGTTCAACTGAATCTCAGTTAAAAGAGGCACACGCCTATGCTTATGGCGGTTGTGTGGCGCCGGATATGGGCTATTATCCATTTGGGAGTAAATTATTTACTCAATTAGTGCATTATGTCCGAACCGGTGATTTGGTAAATAATTTGCTGGATGAAGCCCGGGATATAAATGAATATGCATTTGCTTTAGGCTTTTTATGCCATTATAATGCAGATAAATATGGGCATCCTATAGCCACCAACAAGTGCGTTCCATTAGTTTATCCCAAAGACAAGGAACAATTTGGGAGCGTAGTAACCTACGAACAAGACCCTATCACTCATGTCAGGATGGAATTTGGCTTCGATGTGATCCAAACGGCAAGAGGTAATTATGCATCTGAAAAGTATCATGATTTTATTGGGTTTAAAGTTGCAAGGCCGGTTCTGGAGCGGGCATTCCTGAAAACATATGGAATAAATATAAATGATCTGTTTAAAGATTTTTCACTATCCATTGAAACTTTCAGGTGGATAATCAAGAATTTTTTCCCGACAATTACAAAAGCAGCCTGGGTCTCAAAGAGAGCCGAAATCAGGAAATCAAATCCAACCATTACCAAAAAAAAATTTGAGTACAAAATGCAAAAGACCAATTATTATCATGAATATGGCAGGAAACATGAGAAGCCGGGATTTTTTCCCGGAGTAATTTCTGTTTTTGTCAGGATTTTACCAAAGGTTGGTGCATTAAAGGATTTGAAGATAAAAATCCCTGGCCCGGACGGTGAAAAATTGTTTATTCAAAGTTTTGATACTGTTTTAGTTCATTTTACCAGCTCATTAAACAGATTACATCATAATACTACCAGGTATCCCAATATTGATTTTGATACAGGAAATGATACTTCGCCGGGGGAATATAGTCTTGCCGATGCGACTTATATTGAATTGCTGTTAAAGGTGAAAGATGGTGATTTTAAAAATGTCAATAAGGACCTGAAACAAAATATCATTAATTTCTATAGTCCATGTAATGAGAAAATCGCTGCTATGGCCGGCTCCGATCAATGGAAAGAAATAACACTTGCTTTAGATACACTCAAAAAAAAGTAAACTAAGCAGGATTTCATTCAAAATAGGTTCTGATATCAGATTTTATTGATTAGAAGTAACTACCTTCTATAAGCAGGCATAGTTTTTATGATCTCTTAGCCAGCTATGCGTAAGGTCTTAAAGATCACATTGTATCTATTGGGGAGTATTATTTTATTGCTTCTAATCGCAATAGCCTACTTAAATTCACCTTGGGGGCAAAACTTCGTCAGGGGGAGGGTGGAGGTCTATTTAAGAAATAAGCTGAAAACTGAAGTCCACATAGGACATCTTGGTTATGGATTCCCAAAATATATTGTATGCAATGATGCCCTTTTTCTTGATCAGCATAAAGATACTTTGCTATCCTTTAATACCGTGAAGGTGGACCTTAACATGCTACAGCTTTTCCACAAGAAGGTGGATATTCAGCAAGTAATTATAAAGGGTTTGCATAGTCATACCTATCGTAACTTTCCTGATACTACCTATAATTTTTCCTATATACTTTCTGCATTTTCAGGGAATACTTCATCAAACACCCCAAATAAAACATCTGCATTCACTTTTGATCTATCAAGAATAAAACTTGATGACATACATGTGCTTCATAAAGATAATACCGGTGGCGTTATGCTTTCTGTGAACCTGGATCATTTAGACCTTAAAATGAATAAACTTGACCTGGATAAGATGTCTTTCGATCTTAAGGATCTTTCAGTTGCAGGTCTGCAAACCACATACTCGCTTGATACATCCTATCTTCCATTGCGTCCAAACAATCCTAAACAAAAACTTCAGCTTACCGCTGATAATGTCAACTTGCAACGTATTGTGTTTCAGTATAACGATAACCTCAATAAACTCTTATTCGGTTTGAACTTCGGCGAACTGGAATTGAAACTCAACAGGTTTGGACTGGAGAACAATGTGATCGACATAAACAAACTGATAACCAAAAATACGGAAGTAGAACTGACCATGGGTACACTTACCAAAGCACCTGCGTTTGTGGACTCAATAGTAAAAATTGATACCACTACAGGCTGGCACATCACGGCCAGCGACGTGGACTTCGCGAATGTTAGTTATAAAATGGATGACAATAGCAAACCAAGGGAGAAACAGGGGCTGGACTATTTCCATATGAACTGGCAGCATACCTCGCTTGCCATGAAGGATTTCAGGTACACGTCTGACACCATCGCAGGGAGTATAAAGCATTTCAATGGCACAGAACAATGCGGCCTGGATACGAGGGAGATGCGCACAGATTTCAATTATAACCCGCAGGGGGCTGTTTTCAATAACCTGTATTTCCAGACACCTAATACTTTACTGCAGGATCACCTGGAGGTGCATTACCCATCGCTGGATACAATAATAAAAAGGGTGCAGCTTTTAGCTTTAAATATACATGTGGTAAACAGCATAATTGGTCTGAGTGATTTGTTGTTATTTGTGCCACAGTTGCATGACCAGGATTTGTTTAAAAAGTACAGGAATGGTCATTTACGAACCGAGGCAACAATTACCGGTACAATAGGCAAAATGGACATTGCCCATTTCTATGTAGCCGGACTGAATAATACAGAAGTATCGCTCAATGGAAAGCTAAGCGGTTTACCTGAACCAAAAAAGCTGGTTTATAATTTCCATATTGCGAAATTCAATTCATCGCGGGATGACATTACATCACTTCTGCCAGTTGGTACACTACCTGAGAATATCCGCATACCCGATCGGTTTGGTGTGGTGGGACAACTGGCAGGCAATAAAGATGATTATAGTTCTGACCTGGTGCTGGCAAGCACAGATGGTGGCGCCTATATAAAGGGAGTTCTGGCTGGAAGGGAGGTAAGGAGAAAGCTCCCGCAGCCATTTGCAGAAAGGTGGCTGAAGCTGCTGATGGCGGTGAGATAGAAATCTGGGGAGACGGTAAACAGACACGATCTTTTTTGTATATTGATGAATGCCTTGATGGCATTAGGAAGCTAATGGAATCTGATTTTTCCGGTCCAGTTAACATCGGTTCAGACGAAATGATAACCATAAACGGGTTGGCTGAAATGGCTATGAGAATTGCAGGTAAAAAACTGACCATAAATCATATTCCCGGACCACTTGGTGTGAGGGGTAGAAATTCTGATAATACACTAATAAAACAAAAATTGGGTTGGGCGCCAACATGGCCACTTGAAAAAGGAATGACGTTTGCCTATAGTTGGATTCTTGAACAAATTAAGAGTAGCAAAATTAATATGCCTGAATATAGTCTTGAAAATAATTAATAAATGCTGAAGGTGAATGTCATTTAGAAAAATGACCCTGACAGGGGTCACATGTTTATAGCAAAATGAATTAAAAGTAAGTTCGATGCCGTAGGTATCGCACGTACTAACGCTGGATAAATCGCTTTATTAATTGACATCAATTAAACACAATGATTTTTTTTAAAAAAAATCTAAACATAGGAAACTATGATTTTTTGGGTGTTGATATGCATAATCATATCTTACCTGGAATAGATGATGGTGCAAAGGATGTTAATGCCAGTTTATACCTCCTTGAATCACTAAAAAAGTTAGGAATATCAAAAGTAATACCTACACCACACACAATGCATCAGCTTTATCCTAATAATGCTGTAACAATTGAAACTGCATATAAATCCATTAGCACTACCGTTAAAACGGAACCGGATAAATATCCTGGTATTATCGGGTATTCTTCAGAATATTTATTGGACGATCAATTTCCCTTATTAAGGGAATCAAAACAACTTTTAGGTTTTGCACATAATCATGTATTAATTGAAATGAGTTATGCTGCAGCTTCACCAATCCTTGAAGAAGAGATATATCAACTACAATTGGCTGGGTACACACCCATATTAGCACACCCTGAGAGGTATAATTATTTGCATGGCAATTTTAATTATTATGAAAACCTGGTTAGAAGAGGTTGCCAGTTTCAATTGAACTTAATTAGCCTAACAGATTACTATGGTAAAGATGTACAAAAAAATGCATTAAAACTGTTAGATATGCAATTGTATCATTGGGCAGGTACAGATGCTCATCACGAAGGCCATATAGAATTATTAAATCAATTACTAAGGTCAAAACACATTCATAAGCTTAGAGACTATGAATTTAAAAACCAAATGATTTAATCTTTCAGATGAATAGAACTTTTTACATGATATTTTGATGAAATGGGATCAATTTTGTGCATTTGCTTAAAAAAATGCAGAAAAAATGTCCAGTAATCTACATTTTTCATAAATAATTCAAGCAAAATAGTAATTTTATATCTGTAATAGCCCTTTTTACCCTCTAAAATCTACATGAAATCTCTATAAATCTACATTTTATTAAAGCAGAATTCAAGCAAATTAAACTTAACTAACAGTTCTATTAACTCTATGATAAAAAAATATTTCATACTTTTTTTTATTCAAATGATCTGGTCGGTTACCAACGCGCAAACCACCTATTTACCATTAAATACAGAAGATAATCAACTGTTGGATCGGCTGGAAACAAGATCAGGAAGTTTATCAGATTCTTTGTTTTTAACAACAAAACCAGTCATGCGCAATCGTGCTGTAGCTTTCCTTGTACAGCAAAATGACACAACTATAAATTCAGGTCTCAGTCGTATAGATCGTTATGACATTTCCCAAATGATATCTGAAAGTGGAGAATGGACAAAAGATGGCAATGGTGCCATTGATTCAAAAATACCATGGTTCAATACATTTTATAAGAAGCAGCCGGATTTTATCTATGCAAAAACGCCTGATTTTTTTGTAGTTGTAAATCCTATTATTAGCGGCATAGTTTATAAAGAACCTAATAGTCCTGATGCAGCTAATAAAAGTAACTTTCTTTTCTGGAGTGCCAGAGGTGCAGAAATACGTGGTTGGGTCAGCAAAAAAATAAGCTTCTACACTTCTGCAACTGAAAACCAGGAAAGAGATGTTTCTTATGTAAATCATTGGACTAATTACTATAGCGCAATTCCCGGAGTAGATCATTATCAGGGGTATGGTCCGGGAGTTCATGATTATATCAATGCTACGGGTTACATTGATTTTGCAGTGGTGAAAGACCATATCAACACTACATTTGGCTATGACAAAAACTTTATTGGCGATGGACTAACAAGTGTTTTCCTTAGTGATTTTTCAGCAGGCGTACCATTTCTTAAATTAAATACCCGTATTTGGAAGATCAATTATGAAAACCTCTACATGGAACTTACAAACCAGCAAGACAATATTGGAGGCTTTCAATACATACAACCCACCATTGGGGGCAATGAAATACGGAGCCATAAATATGCTTCCATGCAGCATTTAAGCATGAATTTGACCAGGTGGTTAAATGTTGGCCTTTTCGGTTCTGTTGTATTTGGTCGTTCTAATTCCTATGAGATAAGGTATCTGAATCCGGTTATTTTTTTAGCTCAAATGGAGCAGTCACTGGGAAGTCCGGATAAAAAAGATCTTGGGATTAATTTCAAAACAATTGTAGCGAAGCATCTCCAATTCTATGGTCAATTTCTCCTCGATGAATTTACAGCGAAAAACTTTTTTAGCCACAATGGATATTGGGCGAATAAATGGGCCTTACAATTTGGAGGAAAATACTTTGATGCTTTTGCTGTCAAAAATCTTGATCTTCAGTTGGAGTTAAATGTAGTTCGCCCCTATACCTATTCCCATTTTGACACTGTAAACGCTGCAAATTATACCAATTACAACCAGCCTCTTGCAAACCCCCTTGGCGCCAATTTCGAAGAGGTGTTAGGTGTCATAAAATACCAGCCGGCTCACAAATTATTTCTGACTGCAAAAGTTATGTATTACATGAAAGGGATAGATACAGGCAGTGCTGATTACGGTGGAGATATTTTCCGTAGTTACAACATGAGATCAGCAGATTATAATATAAGAATAGGTAATGGTATTAAATCAAATTGTGCGTTAATTAATTTCAATCTTTCTTACGAATTAGCACGCAATCTTTTTTTCGATGCAGGATTTACTCATCGCAGCTATAAATATGCTGGTAATATTCCCAATTCCCTTTTGCCAGCTGAAACAACTACATTTTTTTATGGTGGGTTAAGACTAAATATTGCTAAAAAAGATTCTGAGTTCTACTAAAAATAAAAAATAATAATTATCACAAATAAAATGATCAATCACATATTTTAACTCTAAAAAAAAGTTATGAAAAAGAACATCGTACTAATTATGATTTTAATGCCATTCCTTGGCTTTAGCCAACAATCCGAGATTGGGCTTGGCGTAGGAGGAAGTATTAACAGTAAACCTTTTGGAAATTTGATCTACAAAGGGGGAGTAATTACACCCAATTATGCTGTCAACTTCAATTATTTGAAAAGTACACGGAGTGATTGGCAATACGGGGTAGACATTCATGTTTTGGAATTATCCCGCCGGGCGGAAAAAGATTTTCCGGCTTATTATAGCAACGCTGATGGAGGAGGGAAGGGAAAACTGTTTGTCTATGGAGAAGAAACTTATTCATTATGTTTTGCTTTAAATAAAAAGTATAACGGTAAATCTGGTTATTTTTACTTTGGCGGCCTTCTTGGGGTGACAGGTACCCTTAATTTCCAGAGTCAGGATATTAATACCCACCCATCACCAAATGAAATTTATTATAAGGCGCCATCAGGAGCGTATGGTGCGGCTGGTGGCCTTCATATGGGGTATACAGCCTACATAAGCAAGAGATTAGCATTCAATGCTGAACTGGCAGGTATCGTTTATTACGAGCATTTTACAAATAATGCACCTCCGGATTACAAAACCAATCTCCATTATACCATTGTATCTTACCCTGTTACTGTTGGCCTGCGTTACAGAATCGGCAAGCCATCAAATGGGAATAATAGGTATGGTGATTCATCCTTAGTTTCGAACTATGAAAGAATATTAATTCAGCAACAGGTTATGATGAACAGGCTCTTAGTAAGGGACTCAATTCTTCTTTCTATGCTGGTAAAATCAAATTCAAATGTATCATATTATACCCCTGAGGATAAAAAAACTGAAACAAAAGAAACTGTAAATTATAATATTACTAACCAATATATTACTCCACCTCCTCCTGCGAATAGGCCCAATAATTCAAAAGACAAACATAAAGGGCCTTTAGGCCGTTTTTGGTTTTCAATCAAGAAGAATATTATCAATAAGATTCCATAAGATTTAAAATCTAGATTTTGTGGTTTCCAAATAAAGCAAGCATAGATAAATAGGTGTTTTTTTACATTACGTGTTTCAGTTTTCTTTTTTGAAACTGTTTTTGGGAATTTATTTTATGAATTGTCATTTTAATAGTTATACCTAAATTTTTATAGTGATAAGTGCTTTACTTAACAGCCCTGTTTTCTACAGGGCTGTTTTTTTGGTGCGCCCGGCAGGGTACAATTACTTGGTGGTGAAAGTCCACTATGGGCCCGGTAAGGGGAACCATTAGCTGAGCGGCAAGGGTGTCGCGGGTGACTGCGAATCTGAAGGAAGCCGAAAGCAAAACGCTGGTCTGACGAACAGAAACCGTATATGAGGCAGATATGCCGGATAAGGAGGGCCATTATCTCTGAAGTCCCAAACTTACCCGGAAGGCATGTTGTAAATGCGGCGGACATAAGCGCGTGAAGGTAGATGCACATTACCCAGGGAGACCTGGATGTGGCGTTAGCTGGAGGGAAGTGCAGTATCCCCGAAGTAACAACCCGTATGGAGACATATAGCGTTGTTTGCCACAGGTTAACATACCCTGCTTCTGAAACTAAAACAAACCAATATTGTAAATCAATACATATTAATTGTACTTATATATATGGTCAAAATTGACTTTCCCTCTTTGTTTTGCTATTTCTTCAATTAAGGTGTTATATTCTCCTCTTGTATAAAGTCTTTTACGCTTTCTTTCTCATGTTGTAGCTGGTAAGTAACAATGCAGAGAAAATGGCAATCAGGAATGCAGAGATTTTGGCAACAAGGAATGCATAGTTTGTAAAAGTAGTTTAGTTTGTAATGTTTTCAAATATTGTTTTACG